>PLXB01000046.1 GCA_003151215.1 Ignavibacteriota bacterium | reverse complement strand
AGATGCCCATTGGTAATGGGATCGAATGTACCAGGATAAATTACCTTCCGAATTTTGCCCACTTCAAGTTGCTCTTTTCTGCCTCAAAAATGAAAAAACCGCCTCTCCGGCGCTTAATTCGCGAAAAAGCTCTGCATTTTCGGGGATTTGCAGATGGCTTCCCGTACGGTGCTCCGCTATAACAAGAGAATCGGCAGTTAAGAGTCCGGCGCTGAAAATGGCAGCGGGAAGGGTGGTTAGGGTTCGAAGATCCTCGTAAGGGGGATCGGCGAAGATGAGGTCGGGTTTCGCGTCGCGGGTTTCGGGTTGCGTATCACTTAGCCATTTATAAACGTCTTTCTGAACAATCTGAATCTGAGGTCCAATTTCTAAGGCTTGAGCATTTTCCCTGATCGTTTCGATGACTTTCCGGTTTTGCTCAACGAGAGTTGCTTTTGTTGCTCCGCGGCTCAAAGCTTCGAATGCAAATGCTCCGCTTCCTGCAAAAAGATCGAGAACAGAAATATCTTCAAAATCTATGAGATTGCTGAGCACATTAAAAAGCGATTCGCGGGCACGATCGGATGTCGGGCGAGTAGTGTCACCTTTAGGTGCAATAAGCTTTCGGCTTTTGTAAATGCCGGAGATGATGCGCATGGAGTTCGATATTATTTGCTTCCTATCTACCTATATTCACCATCTGTTTTCGAGCACCATGCCATCTTCTTCTTCAGGCCAGGTTCCCGGACGGATGAAAGTTTTGAATGACTGCAACGGGGGCGCCGTTATTCTTTCCATTCCACTTTCAGGTTTTTTATTGCCATAAAGAAAATAAGATTCGTGGAAATGTTTTTTTGTAAGAAAGTTGTACTCATCCGTCATTGATTCACCTCCGGCAATTCCATGTTGATCGTATCCGATAAGATAGAAATCGGATTTTTGATAGCGGAATTTATATTCGACATCACCGTGAAACAGTATATAATGAATATGGAGAACCTCTTTTTTATCGATTGAGAGACCTACACCACTTTCCCCAGGAACATCGATCTCCTTAGAGCGGAGTAAAAAAAGATTGTTCTGGGTAGCCAATGAGTATCCTCCATCACGACGCTGAAAAGCGATTACGAGTATCCGCGGGATAGAAGGTTTTGCAATCGTAACCGGCGGGAGAATTTCCATAACGGTATCCTGATATTGAAGTACAAGTGCAACATCCTTACGTCCATCCTTATTGAGATCTCCGAACGCTGTATCGGTAATCTCCCATCCATCAGGCTTAAAACCATTGATGCCGGACCCAGCATTGGGAATTACAGGATATTGGAAAGCTTGGCCAAGCAACGGACTGCATATGCTGAGTGAAATAATTACTGTAATAATAGTTTGAATCATATTTCAATTCAATCGCAGATACTCTGCCATTTCTTTAAATTTCTTTTCCCCAATGCCTTGAATATTCATTACTTCCCGAAGATCGCGGAAGCCGCCGCGTTTTGTCCGGTAGAGAAGAATACGCTGTGCTGTTACTTTTCCGACACCGGGTAATTTGACGAGTGCATCTTCATCGGCTTTATTTATTGGGATGCTGTGCGGCGAGAGATCTTTTGTTTTTTTATTTACGAAGATCGATGCAACGCTTTCTTTTCTCACGACTGAATCTTCGGGAATCGAGAATTTCAGGGAGTCTTCTTCAATGACCTTTTTGCTTAATGCTGCAAAGACACTATCATTCCTTTGTTCGCGAAGTGCAATTTCATTCGGAACTGCCGGGACATACAGTGTATAGAAAAGCTGTTTGCCTCCGCGAAACAGGAGAACGGCAAATCCGATACCGAGAAAAAGAAGAAGCGCCTTGAATTCCTTTGGGGTGAAAAGTTGCAAGACGGCCGCATTCGTCTTGCTCTTCAACTTTGCAAAAAGATCCTTGAGAGACATCTGAATATTTTGTGGCTGAAAATAATCTCGCTCTTTTGCTCGCAGGCTAAAGCCTACGCCTGCCGGGTATAAATTCTTCCTACGAAAACATACCCTTCAAATTTTCGAACATGCCGGCTTCTTCTGCTTTAGGAGCCGATTTACCTTTTTTTGATTTTGGTTTTTCCTCTTCGGCACCTTCGATACGGAAATGCTCTTCTTTCGAAAGTTTTTCGATCAGCGTGCGTTCTTCTTTCGTCAGTTTCGAAGGAGTGACGATATTGACGCGTACAAGTTCATCGCCTTTACCATGGCGATTGAGATGCTGAATTCCTTTTTCTCGCATACGTAATATTGTACCCGATTTTATGCCGCTCTGAATTTTTAGTAATGCACGTCCTGAAAGTGTCGGCACTTCGACATCTGCACCAAGCGCTGCCTGTGGGAAAGTTATATCGAGATCGAGTATAACGTCATCACCATCTCGTACAAAGATCGCATGTTCCAGCTCTTCGATCACAACGATAGCATCGCCAGCCGGTCCGCCCCGTCTGCCGACATGCCCCTGCAAGTTCATGGTCAAATAATTTCCATCGCTAACTCCTGCGGGAATCTTTACTTTCAGTGTACTCTCTTCCTGTATTCTGCCTTCGCCTGTACAAGCAGTACATTTTTCTTTAATGATAGTGCCTGCTCCGCCGCAGGTAGGACATGGACCTACATTCACGAACTGTCCGAAACCCATTGAGCGGACTTGACGAACCTGTCCCGCTCCACCACAGGTACTGCATGTTTGCACCGATGAACCTGGCTTCGCTCCATTGCCGCCGCACGTGCTGCATTTCCTGAAATGCCGGACTTTGATCGTCTTTTCAACTCCGACTGCAATTTCTTCAAGCGTCAGCGCCAAGCGGATCTGAATATCTGCTCCGCGCTCCGGTCCGCTTGGGCCGCGCTGCTGGCCTCCACCGCCAAAGAACGTATCGAAAATACTTCCTCCGCCCATGCCTGAGAAAATATCCGAGAAATGACTGAAGATATCTTCGGTGTTCTGATAATGTCCGTAATCGTTTTGCTTGACGCCCTGATGTCCGAATCGGTCGTAACGTGCCCGCTTATCGGCATCGCTGAGAACTTCGTACGCTTCCGTTGCTTCCTTGAATTTGTCCTCGGCTTCTTTATTATCCGGATTTTTATCAGGATGGTATTGCATCGCAAGTTTGCGATACGATTTCTTTACCTCTTCAACCGAAGCAGTTTTTTCTACAGCTAATATTTCGTAATAATCTCTTTTCATTCTTTCCTCAATTTATTCCGGACGCTTTGCGACAATAACTTTAGCATGCCGCAGCACAGCGTCACCCATCATATATCCTTTTTGGATCTCCTTTGTTATCGTACCGGGCTCAACATCCTTTCTGGCTTCTTCCATCAATGCATCATGCAAATGCACATCGAACATTTTGCCGATTACTTCGAAGGGCTTGACATTATTTTTTTCCAGAATTTTCTGAAAATTTTTATATACCAATTGGATACCTTCTGTCAGAGGATTCTTTTCTTCCGGATTGATATAGGTCAGTGTACGTTCGAGATCGTCAATTGTTGCCAACAATTCGATGATGAGCCTTTTATTCGCTTCGAAGATCAACTGCACGCTTTCAGATTGATGGCGGCGGCGCATATTATCCATTTCTGCCGTACGGCGCAAAAGCTGGTCCTTCGTTGCATCAAGTTCAGCCTGAAGTTGAGCGATCCGTATATCACGCTCATCCTGTAACTCCTGTTCGTTCGATTCAAGCGTTTCTTCGTTCATCCCTTCATTCTCTTTTTTCTTAAACATCATATTTCCCTTTTTTTGCTATCTACCCGATAATGCCGAAGACATCGCCTTGGCAACATACTCGACAATGGGTGTTACGCGTCCATAGTCCATCCGTTTCGGTCCTATGACTGCAATAGTCCCATGCTGGTCGCCAATGCGGTACTTGGTTGAGATAATGCTATAATTTGTCATACGCTCGTCTTCAAGTTCACTTCCGATACGTATTGAAAGTCCGGAATGTTTTTCCGAGCCCTCTAAGACGTGTATGACCACCTCTTCATTTTCGATCAGTTCGATAATACTTTGGAATTCATCATCGTTGTAACTGTTCTTTTTCTGGAATTCCGGCTGAGTAAATATATTGCCTGCACCGGAAAGTTTGACGCGTTCCGAGCCCGTATCCTCGAAAAATTTTTCAGGAGAATTTATAAAAACACGAAGAATTGATTTATCCTCTGCCGAAAGATCTCTGATGCTTTCGAAAAAAATATTTCGCACTTCATGAAAGCTTTTTCCGGCAAGACGCGAATTAAGAATATAGGCAAGATCATCCAGTCGTGATCTTTCTATCGTCGTCTCCGTCTCAAGCGTCACGGTTCGCACTCTGCCGCTCGATGCTGCAATGATCATCAGAATTCTATTCGACGAAAGCGGTACGATCTCTACTTTCTCGAGAATACCCACTTCCATTGCCGGAAGCAAGAGAAGCGAAAGTTGCTTCGAGAGTTTTGCCAATAGCGTCGTCGATTCCCGGATTACCTCCTCCGTTGTGAGCGCCCCTCCCAGGGAATGAGCGACAGCTTTTCTTTCCGCATCACTGAGATGCTCTACGGGCATTAGATTATCGACATAGAGCCGGTATCCCTTGTCGGTCGGCATTCTGCCTGCGCTCGTATGCGGATGATCGATGAAACCAAGATACTCCAGATCAGCCATAACATTTCGCAGTGTCGCATCGCTAAGCCCTAATGTACTGATTCGCGATATGAAGCGCGACCCTACCGGATTTGCAGTCAGAACGTATTGCTGAATAATAAGTCGCAGAATTTCCCGCTGCCTGTCAGTCAGTAAGTCCGTACCGGGCGATTCTCTATTCTTCGGTCGTGGCATAAGTTTGGTAAGAACATAGCCCCGTTCTTATCAAGTTTCAATTCTATTGTAAAGTTAGGATAGTCCATAAAAAAAACCGTCCTGCATAAGCGCAGGACGGTTCGGATCTCATGATTCTCTAGAGTGATTACTTATTGATGGTCATCTTTCTGCTCAGTTTACTGACCTCTCCGTTGCCGTTGACGAAGGAGAGTTCGTAGATGTAGGTTCCGCTTGCAAGCCCGGCTGCATTGACAGCGAACTGGCTCTTGCCTGCAGCATAATCAACAGCCGAGATCGGCGTGGCAACCACTTTCCCCGTCATGTCGAGGATGCGCAGCGATACCGTTCCGTTCTCCGGTAAAGTGAAGCTCATCGTCGTCGATCCCGATGACGGATTCGGGAAGTTCTGATCAAGCGAGAACTCCGATCCCTGTACCGGGCGGTCGAACGATGTCGTCATGCTCGTCGTACGCGAACCGTCAAGATCGACGGAAACGATACGATAGGTAAAGGTCGTGCCGACCTCAAAGGCCGCCTGTGCCGTATGCAGGAAGCTGTAATCGGTTGCCGATGACGCCGGTGTCTGGCCGACAAAGTTCCAGTCGGTTCCCTCAAGCATTTCGACTTCGTAGTGATCGACGTTCTTCTGACCGGCGACCGACCACGTGATCTCATTACCCGTTGTCAGAGCTGTTCCCTTGACGCCGGAGAATTCAACCGGTAAGACCGTGCCGTGGAAGCTCTGGATGAAATCAAGAGCGCCGCGCAGGAAGCGTGTCGTGCCGCTGACATTGAACGGTAACGTCTGCCCGTCCATCGTGCCGACCGTCTGAAGAGGATCTGACCAGTCGAAAGCATAGAAGACAACGTTGAACGTCGAACCCGTCCAGGCCGTACCCGCACCGCTGTCAAAAGGAGCCGACAGATGAAGCTGGTAGTTATAGGCCACGCGTGATACGTTATCGCCGATGATTCCCGTCGATGGGTTCACCTTCACGATGTTCGGTCCGCCGCCATTGAGCGCATTGCTGCCCTGAATGCTGTCAGCAAACCGGAAGTAACTGCCGACGCCGTTCAACAGGCCGCGGAATGAATTCCCCGTGCCCGGCATCACCAGATTCGTACCGTTAGAGTTTAACTCCGGCCAGCGCGCTACAAAACGCGTGTGAAGCCAGTTCGTCATTAACTCGTTATCCGTGATCGGATTGTTCGGCGTATAGAAAGCTGAGGTCGGATCATTATACTCGGCTACGTTCTCCCCGGCGATCACGAACGACTTCTTCGCATACGTCTGTCCGGCATTGAAGAACCGGATGATCTCTCCCTCTTCTTTGAGGCTGATCGCTCCGACGCCCAATGCGCCGTTATACGATACCGTCGGATCGCCTGTTGACCAGACCACCGTCCACCACGGAGTGTAGTCGATCGGACCCGTTCCGTAATTCACCCGGTTGAGCGAATCGTAACGAATGCCCAAACGCTGGAACGCGGCGGCAAGAGAATCTTTGTTATGCTGTCCACGTGCCGTCGAATTCTCATAGCTTAAAAGAACTGCCGCTCGCTTGACCAGAAGCTTGAATATCTTCTGCTGGCTGTTATTGGCATTGTTCTGATCCGATGGAACACTGACCGTCAGACGGTAGAGTTTCCCCGCTTCATTGGATATCGTCGGGCCCGTGAAATCGATCGTTTTCGTTTCTGCAACAGCGAAGCTTGCTGTCTGCGAGTTCGAGTAGATCATGCTCCACGTCACGCCGCCGTCAGTCGAGACTTCCACGGTGGCCGTGATATTACGGTTAAAGACCTCGATCGCTCCCTGGTTCTTCACCAAAGCCTGGATATGAAGAGGATTCTCTGCCGTGACCGAGACCACTCCCGTATTATCGGTGATACCGCCCGGTACCGTGATCGTCTGCACTGCAAGGTCATTGACGAACTGGAAGCCGTCGAATTCATCGGCGCCGATATCCGGCGTGTTGTTGGCCACTAAACGCTGGTCGCCGTCAAAATCAAACGTCTGCGTTCCCGTATTCAGCCACGCGCCGTTATTCGATGCCGGACTCCAGATATAGGTCGTCGCTGCCGGTAAGTGCAGAGAGTCTGAGGTGAACCTCGGATCTCCTGTAACCGAATGGATATCCTGGCTCGTATACGTACGCCAGTCTGTCAGGCTTCTGACCGATACATTCTGAATGAACGTTCCGCTCGGTGCGTCATATTCATTGATGTTCGCAAAAAGCGATGCGTTACGGAAATCGATGTCGTTGTAATCCGAACTGATATCGCTGGCCCAGGGGCGGGGTACCGTCAGATTGTATAATACCGATGTGGCGTTCGACGAGGTGTTCAGGTTCTGAAGAATGTTATCCCAGATGAACGGACGCGTCGATTGCAGCATCGTGATCAAGGCCGGGGCGTTGCTGACCGCTAAAGAATTATTGAAGACCGAATCGTTCTTCACAAAATAATTCGTTGCACCCGTTGACAGCGTGATCGGCTCGATCGTCGTCAGAAGCGGTGAGCCTGCCAGGAAGTTATAGATCATGTTATTGGTGATGCGGTTACCCGTCGATACCGGTAAGACCGATCGTTTCTGGCTCGGACCGAAGCCCTGCGTATAGATGATCGATGCCTGCTGGATATCGATTCCCACCAGCGTATTGGCCGTGCCCGGTGTGGAACGAATATTATGGATCCTGTTACCGTCGATCCATAAGTTCACGCTGTTCCCGCTATTGGCCGAGATCGCTCCGCCATACGTCGGTCCGCCGTATCCGCTGATCCAGCCGATCTCGTTATGACCGATATATAAGCCGTCCTCATTGCCGATCTGGATGCCCGTTCCCGCGATCGGAAAGGCCTGCGTGCCGATCGTGTTGCGCGTGATACGGTTATGATTGTTCCGTCTGTCGAAGAACAGCGCCTGGTTCAGATCGAATAGTGGGATCGTGCCCACATCGTAGATACCCACGTTCGCATTGCTGATCTCGTTGTTATCGATCGTGATGTTATAATCCGGTGTCGAATCCATTACGCCGTTAAGGAAGGAG
>PLXB01000424.1 GCA_003151215.1 Ignavibacteriota bacterium | reverse complement strand
CCCACTGGAAATCTCGATAACGAAAACAGTGATAAACTCTTTGATCTCATGCTTTCCCTTGCCGCAAAATTCAACCAGACCTTTATTATTGCCACCCATAATACCGAACTTGCAAAGAGAGCGCAGCGAAGATTCCATTTAGAAAAAGGGAGTTTAGAAGAATATTGATTTCAATGANNAATTAATCCCAATAGATAGTATTATTTCATGGCACAACCAATCAGAACCACAGTACCGCGTCAACAGCAGCGCGCAAAAGCAAATACTACCGTTACTCGTCAGCGCACAAGCCGTACTGTTAAAGGCGCTTCCGGTGTCCGTCCGTTCAATATGCCGTTCGAATCGAAGAATATTATGTTCATTGTTATCGGAATCGGTGTGGTAACTCTTGGCTACATTATTATGGGAATGAGCGCAACAATGGGTTTTATGGCGCTTGATGTTTCACCGATCATCCTGCTTATTGGCTATCTGTTGGCNNGAAAGACAGTAGTCATAAAAACCCAGGAAACAGACGCAGTATCCGCTAATTAACAACCGGATGCTCAGTTAAAATTTTCAAGTAGTTTTACTCGTACTTCTTTTTTCTTCTTATCGAGGCGAACGATCTCTTTCCCACCACTTGTCACAAGTTTTTCGCTTCCGTCTTTCATCTTCAAAACATACATATCTCCGTTCGGCATTTCCATAACTTCTTGTACGATACCAAGTTCTTCGCTGCTTTCATCATCAATGACATTCATTCCAGCTATCTCATCGTAATATGCTTGATCGTCTCCAAGCGGAAGTCGTTCCGAGATCGGGATATAAACCTCAGCGCCTTTCAACAATTCTGCAGCATTTCTGTCTTTGGCCTCTTCGAATGTAAGGAGAACTCCTTGAGGAACGTCTCGTGAACCGGATATAGTATAATGCAAGTCGCTCCTTTTTTGGAATCTCAGTGTGACGTTTTTTAATTTCTTAAAGCGGCTTTTATCAAAGGTGTAAGCTTCGGCAAGGACTTCTCCCTTCAGCCCATGAGCACGACGAATAATGGCAATGAGTATTTGTTCTTCTTCCATTTTTTCTCTAAAACCAAAAACCCCGAAACAAGTTCGGGGCTTTCAAATGTCAAACAGCTCCGAATTACTCGGCAGGAGTTACTTCAGAAGAAGCATCAATGCTCGGTGCTTCAGCGACCGGTGTTGCAGCGGCTTCGGCTTCAGCGGCAGCATCAATGGCAGCTTGGGCAGCTTTCGCCTCATCATCGGCTTTCTGAGCAACTGCTCTTGCAGCCTCTGCTTTTGCAGCTTCAAGATCCGCTTTCTTCTTTTTGGCGATCTCCGATTTACTACTATGCTTTTTCTCAGCCTGAGCTTCTTTCTGAGATTTCCATGTGGTGAAAATCTCAGCGGCACGTGCCGGATCAACTTTCTTCTTTTCTAAGTGCCATTTCAGAAGGATACCTTCTTTCGAAAGTATCGAGCGCATAGTATCTGTCGGCTGGGCACCAACATTCAACCAATACATAACCCGTTCTTCGTTGAGTTGAACCTTTCCGGTATCATTCTGGGGGCGGTACTGACCGAGGGCTTCGATGAATCTTCCGTCGCGACTGTTGCGGCTATCGGCAGCAACGATTTTATAAATAGGGAGCTTCTTGCGTCCCTGTTTAGCAAGGCGTAATTTAACCATAGTTTATTATTTCCTTCTAAGTGATTGATTCTGTGAAGGATATCTGCCGGGACGAACAACTATGAAAGCCCTGAGGCAGAGTCTTCACTCTTTATTGAACGGCATATAACAAGGAATACCGGGAAAAATTTCAGTTAATTTGAGTGTCATTGAATTCTCGTCATTTCCTTCAATCTCGACATCGTCCTTAAATATTTCTTCGTATCGCCTCCGATAAAATAGGATCTATGAAACATCTCATCAATACCGGTTGAAGAATTTACAAAGAGCAACAAATTATTGTCATAAGCCTTATCGACGAAATACACAAAACGGAGAGCTTCATGAGGATGAGATATTTGCTTCACATCTCTTAGGATAACGGCTTCAAAATTTCCTATCGCTCGACGAATCCTCATGGGATGTACTTTCGATAGAGTTAGAAGAAATTCTTCAAATGAACTATCCAGTACATTCTCCGATGAGAGATCTTCGGATTTTAATAACATTTCAAGTTCGCCTTCACTGCTTGTCCAGGAACTTCCTGCTCCGTCGTTTAAGTGATGAATAACCCTATAATCGTCTCCATCAATTTTCAACGTTTTAAACTGCTCTCTCAGGCTGCCTAATTCTCGCTGAAAATCTTCTACGGAAAACTTGCCTTCTCCTAATGCTCCGGGCGGAGTATTCGAACTTGTCAGAATTGAAACTCCTGAAGCAAAAAGCTGGCCGAGAAGATTGGTTGAGATGCGGGTATTTGCCGGATCGTCAAGTTCGAATTCATCAATAACAAGCAGTTTGAAATCTTTGAATGAATTAAAAACTCCTTTCAAAGATTGTAAGCCGACGAGAAACATTAACTCCTGAAACGAGAGATATGCTTTTGGTCCGTCGAAAAAATGAAATGCCGAAGCCAGAAGATGAGTCTTACCGACTCCGAAACCGCCATCGAGATACAGACCGCTTCCTTCAGTAGGTTTCCTCCCCCAGAATTTTTCGAAAAGACTTTTTGATGATGAGGTGCCGATGTTCCCGACAAATGCTCTGACAGCATGCAATGCATGAGATTGCGACGGATGCTCCGGTTCAGGAATATAATTCGAGAACTCTGCCTTTGCAAAATGCTTCGGCGGAGTCAGTTCGGATAAAATCGCTTCAGAACTGATAGGTTCGGAAGCTAATTCAAGAAGTGAATTTACTTTAAGGGCAGTACTACTTATCAAGCGATTACCGGTAATAATTCTGCCTTTTCCGGCTCGCCGCAGAGTATGTAGATCGCATCTTTAACTCTATCCATCAGCCACATCGGAGTTGATGTTGCTCCGGTTATGCCGACGGTTTCGATTCCGTCGAACCAATCGGGATTCATCTCCGATTCATCTTCAATGAAAAATGTTTTAGGATTTTTACCCTTGGCAATATCGAATAAAACTTTGCCGTTCGAACTTGTTCTGCCGGCAACAAAGATAATGGCATCGTTGGCTTCGGCAAATTCGATCAGCTTTTTCTCTCTGCCTGAAACCTGACCGCAGATCGTATCCTTCGCGTGAAATTCCAGCGCATCTTCTTCCATCGTGCCGACGACGAAATCCTTGATCCGTAATTTCAGCGCATCACGGATCGCATAGAAGGTCGGCTTATCCATTGTCGTCTGCGAAAAGAGTACCGTCGGCTTATCGTGTTTAATATGAGCTAAAGCTTCATCAACGGTCTTCACGACGATGGCCTCATCGTTCACCACTCCGCGAAGCCCGATCACTTCGGCATGATCTTTCTTGCCGAAGATGACGATCTGAAAACCTTTGTCATAAAATTTCCTGATGCGCTCCTGAACTTTCGTAACAACGGGACACGTAGCATCAATAAATTCCAAACCAAGTTCTTTTAGCTTTTGGTACGTAGCCGGAGGTTCGCCATGTGCGCGGATCAAAATTTTCGTAGGAACAGAAGAGGTTTTATTTTCTTCTGCAATACGCTCGAAATCGGAATGTTTGATTGTTCCGAGACCTTCGGCGCCGAGCCTATCGATCTCGACCGGATTATGGATAATATCACCCAATGAATAGAGTTTCGGATTATGGGATAGCTCTTCCTCGGCAAAATCAACTGCCCGAACCACCCCCCAGCAAAAGCCGGAATTCCTATCAACAGTAATATTCACGATATTCAAACAAGATTATTGAAATGAGGCGTTCCGTGGGAGGTCAGAAGTACTAAGTTTACAGTCTTATTTGGCGNNTGAGATTACTTTCTTTGATAGCTTTACAACCATCTCTACCTGCTCTTCAATCGTAAGCTTACTTGTATCCAACTCCACGGCGTCATTTCCTTTTTTCAGAGGACTATATTCCCGTTCAGAATCGCGACGATCACGCTCCTCGATCTCCTTTGTCAGCTTTTCGAGTGAAATACCGTTTCCGGTTAAAGCCAATTCTTCCTTACGGCGCTCGGCACGGGTTTTGGCATTGGCAATAAGAAATATCTTCAGTTCAGCATCAGGAAAAACGACAGTCCCTATATCTCTTCCATCGAGGACTGCCCCGCCTTCTTTTCCGATTTCCTGCTGCAAAGCAACCATTTTTTCGCGTACGATCGGGAGCGTCGCAAGCTCGCTTGCTAGCTGAGCAATTTCCGGAGCCTGAATTTCTTTGTTAACGTCGCGGCCTTCGAGCAGAATATTCCCGCTTTCATCGAAATCGATATATACCTTCTCCGCAAGTTCCGGAACACGTTCGTCGCTGGAAAGATCGACGCCCCATTGCGAAGCATAAAGCGCAAATGCCCGGTACATGGCGCCGGTATTGATATGGATATACCCTAGCTGCTTCGCCACTTCACGCGCAGTCGTGCTTTTGCCCGAAGCGGTAGGTCCGTCGATAGCAATGATGATTCCTTTCGGTCGCATAAACAGGTGAAAAGTTTGGTAGTTAGGTAGTTTTGGAGTTGGGGGCATTCTTTTGCTTTCACTACCAAACTACCAACTCCAACACTTCCCTATCATCTTCTAATTTCTGAACTCCGTATTCACGATCGTCAGTTCATTCGGATATTTTATACTGCCGATCGGCGTTGAGATCGTCGGCTGTGCTTTTAAGGCCAGCTTTGATGTCCCTTGTCCGGCAACTGCCATGGCAAGTCCTACAATATCTTCATAACTCTTATCTCCGAAAAATTGCTTCAGATCGACGGATACATACAGAGGTATGATCGTCGTTGATCCTCCATCGGGCAGTGTGACGGCGTTGCCTATTCCGCCGGAGATTGTTTCTTTATCCTGGATCAGAAGCCGCCAGGGAAATTGAGTCAGTGAAAGCGCCGAAAGCATACTACCGTTCTGATGAGCATTCGGGTTTTTCACTGCTACGTTTAAGGTAAAAGTGAGAGGAAATTTGCCGCTTCGGAAGGCATTGAGCAAATTCAAACCGTCTCCGATACCGAAATCGCCGATCGAATGTTTATTTGTAATGTTGATTCCGCAGAGCTGATACCCTACGGCATCATTGAGTTTGAACTGCGCCCGCGTCAGTCCGGTAAGCGAATTCAGCGTTGCACAGGAATTGAAGAGAAAGATGGAGAAAAGCACGAAAACCGCAAAAACTGATTTTGTTTTCATAAATAAAGAATAGATTATCATATCGTGGAAAGGAAAAACGCCTTGCGGAGACAAGGCGTTCATTACTTCTGGTTCATACTATGACTTAGCATAATGCGAACTTCTACTTCCGATCCTCCGTTATAAGCCCGCAACTTTTCATAATTTGCGCGAGGAGCGGTAGTTCAGTTGGTTAGAACGCCTGCCTGTCACGTAGGAGGTCGCGGGTTCGAGTCCCGTCCGCTCCGCAAATTTTCATACATTCGGGGCTGTAGCTCATCTGGTAGAGCGTTTGAATGGCATTCAAAAGGTGAGGGGTTCGAGTCCCCTCAGCTCCACAGTTCAAGCTAAAAATAAATACTACGCATTCCAGAATTGCCGGTCCAGACTTCTGTATTGTATTGCTTCTGCTAAATGCGGATTCTCGATGTTCGGGCTTCCGGCCAGATCGGCAATGGTTCTTGAGACCTTCAGAATCCTATCATAAGCTCGCGCCGAATGCCCCATTCTTGTCATTGCCATCTTCAGAATATTTTTTCCGTCTTCGGATATCTCGCAATACTCCTGAATGAGTTTTGAGGTCAGATCGGCATTTTTATAGATTTTATTTTTCGGGTTCTGCTCATTATAAGGTTTATATCGTTCGCGCTGAATTTCTCCTGCTTTTAAAACTCGTTCGCGAATCGGCTTCGAATGTTCGCCGCTTGATTTTTTCGAAAGTTCTTCGATCTTCACGCTTGGCACTTCGACATGAATATCAATTCGATCGAGTAACGGTCCGGAAATTTTGCTCATGTAGCGCGATCGTGTTTGTTCCGAGCATGTGCATGGATGCAGCGTCGATCCGAAATTTCCGCACGGGCAGGGATTCATTGCGCAGAGCAGCATGAAATTTGCAGGATATTCAACCGTCATCTTCACGCGCGAGATCGTGACTTTGCCATCCTCCAACGGCTGTCGCAGAACTTCAAGCACATTGCGCTGGAATTCGGGAAGTTCATCCAGAAATAACACACCATGATGCGCAAGCGAAATATCGCCCGGACGAATATTATTCATTCCGCCGCCGACAAGTGCAGCATCGGAAATTGTATGATGGGGCGCGCGGAACGGGCGTGTCGTCACAAGCGGAGTATCGGGTGGTAATATGCCTGAAACGGAATGGATCTTCGTAGTTTCTAATGCTTCATCGAAGGTCAGCGGCGGAAGTATAGAGGGAAAGCGCTTTGCCAACATGCTCTTTCCGCTTCCAGGGGAGCCGATCATGATAACGTTATGTCCTCCGGCGGCAGCAACTTCAAGCGACCGCTTTACTGCTTCCTGCCCTTTCACATCGGCAAAATCAAGGAGACCATCCTCTTGATGGGCTTTGAAAAGCTCACGGATATCGATCTGTGTTCGTTCAATAATTTGCGATGAATTGATCAAACCAACAGCCTCTCTGAGCGTTGCAACTCCGAAGATTTCCAGTTCCTGAACAAGCGCCGCTTCTCGTGCATTTTCTACCGGCAAGATCATGCCGCGAATACTTGGTGTCTCTTTTTTCATCTCGCGGACATGCAGGGCAATATTAAGCGCGCCGTGGATCGGACGCACCGTTCCATCGAGCGCAAGTT
>PLXB01000479.1 GCA_003151215.1 Ignavibacteriota bacterium | reverse complement strand
TGAATTCTGAGGTCTTGGAATACTATGCCAGTTCAATCCTTGATCGTCCGATCGCTCTAAGTAATTGGGAGCGTTAAAGAGCGATGAGCGTGCCACAAGAAGACCCGTACTTGAAGCAACAAAGTTATAGATTCCTGAATTTATCCCTGCCCATGTTGCTCCCCCATCACTTGAACGATAAAAATCGCCATTCGTATTAGCGAACACCAAATTACTACCAACCGTAGCAACAACAACATACCCGCCATTAAGACTTAATGACCAATGGTCACCGTCATCGGATGAAACGTAGACTCCATAATCCGTTGCTGCAAACAATCGTCCACTTGAACTCTTTGCAAGTGAAAATATTCTCCCGGGTGCTAATTCGCTATGATTTGCCCGATGCCATGACGCTCCGCTATCTGATGAACTGTGCACTCCAAGCTCACTTCCGGCAAATAGTATTCCAGAAGAATCGCTTCCGATTATATTGAACCGAAGATCGAAATACGAGTTTACCAAAGTCCATGTCTTGCCGCCATCTCTCGAAATGGAGTTACCCATGCTTGAAGTCGTTAATATGGCGCTATTCTGATATGAAATTGCCGTTACGAGATAAGCACGAATGAATGAATCAAACGGAGGATATGGAAATGTTTGCCAATTACCAAGTGGAAGTCGAACCCAATTATTACCACTATCGGAGGAAAGAAAGAGCCCGCTTTGGTTTCCAAGAAATAATTGATTATGTGAGCCCGCTGTCATTGTAGTAGCCGATGCGTGTATAGAACTACTATCCCATGAAGCACCTTGATTAGTCGATCTGAATATTCTGCTCCCACCAGAATAGATTATCCCGAGAGAATCCACAACGAGTGAATTCATGTCGGTTGCTTGAGGACTAATATTGACCCAGGACTTACCATTATTTGTCGAACGAAAAACATGGCCAGTGGGTGTGCCTGCGTAGAGAGCATCATTTGGACCAATCGAAAGGAAATAAACGTTTGAATCAGTAAATCCATTGGACGAAGCAGACCATGAATTTCCATCATCTGTAGAAAGATAAATCTTGCCTTGATAAGTGCCAGCAAAAATGCGATCCTTCGAATCTATCACTATTGACATGACATTCGTATTTGTCAACCCCGAATTGAATTTTGACCAATCATCGCCGGAATTATCAGACCTGTAAATCCCAATGCTCGTGGCTGCGAAAATGAGATGACGGGAATTTACAGCTACAGCGCGAGTATCCTGAGGTCCCTCCGGTCCACTTGCCGACTCCCATATGTTCTGTGCCCACCCAAGCTGGGATCCAAAGGAAAGAATTATGAAGATGATGATACGTGAAACCATGCAAGCCAAACAGCGGCCTTCTGCCTTGCGTTCGGAAGGGATAGAAAAGTGACCAAATCAAAATCCCCAGCGCGAAGCGTCGGAGATTCAAAGCTTATCGGAGTTACTTCATCGCCGTTCCCTTCGATTTCTTCTTCGCCTTTACTTCGCTTTGCTTCTGCATTGGAGCAGGTTTTGCAAGCATCATCGAAGCTGTCGGCATCTCCATCCGCATCAGTGCAGCTTCGTAATCGCCGTTGGGAAGGATGTATTTATCAGAGCCACCAATAACGGCATACGGCGTCGAAGCTGGAAGTATGTCCTTGCCAATTGAATGGACATATTCCTGCACTGCTTTGATCTGCATCATCGGATCGCCGCCCATGATGGCTGAATCTGCAGCCGCAAGTTTTCCGTTGCTCCACCAAAATCCCGTCATCGGCGTTCCGGGCATCATTGCATCTGGATGCGCCAACCATTGAGAGATCCATTCCGGCCGCAAACGCTTTTTCGTGTTTTCCAAATCAGGCGACTTTGCCGGATTCGCACCTACGCCTCCCATAGTATGACAGGAAAGACATTTCAATTTATCAAAAAGCAATTTGCCAGAAGCAGCGAGGGTTTGATTGACCGGATAATCATAACTTGTCATCACATACGGTCGTTTATGCGTTGCCAGGAAATAATTGGATGCCGTTCCGATCTCAGCATCGCTGAATCCGAAAGTCGGCATTCTCAGTTTGACAAGCGGTCGAATCTTAAACGGACCTGCTAAGAACTGATGCAGCCATTGCTCCTGCACACGTTCGCCTTCAGGTCCCAAATATGGAGGGGCAAAATAGGCAATATTTTCATCTCCTGCGTATTTCTCGTTAATAAATTTCGCAACATAGCCGCCGGTTGATTCAATCTTGTGACATCCGACACAATTATTCCAATGCATGAACATTCTTCCCTTATCAAGGGCTTGCTGCACCGGATCATCAGCATGATCACCATAGCCGCTGGGAATGAACATCCCCGTCTGAGATCGGAGAAAAACAGTGAGGGCAAAAGTTTCCTGATCGGACATGGCAAAGTTCGGCATTTTCTGCGGAATGCGTTCGGTGGAATAAATGCGCGAATTTTTCATTTTTCCGACGACCCATGTGTACCAATCCTGATGCTCATGGATTGCATGCTCTTCGATCTGCCCGAGTTCCAAACCGGCTTTCTTGAACTCTGTTCTGAATCCGCCAAGCGTCTTTCCATCGACATCGCCATAGAATAATTCACCGGGCGTTTTCTTGCCAAACGTATTAAGAGCGACAGAAACTTTCGCCTCGCCTTCCATACCTTTGATCTCATGACAGCCGAAACATCCGTAAGATCGCACGAGTCCCTCGCCCTTCTTGATAAGCGATGCATCGGTAATATCACCGCTTAAAGAACTCTTCGCATCGTCATTGACTCCGGTATGCGTCATAATATAAGCAGTTAGATCGCTGGCTTCTTCATCGGTAAGGCGCAGACTTGGCATTCGCGAGTGGGCTAAATAATTCTTCGGATTTTTAAGCCAGTCGAAAAGCCAGGGAGCAGTAACCTTGGAACCTTCTTTATTCAGATTTGCACCGAATCCATTCCCTTCTTTCAAACGCACATTCGGATCGCTCTTATAATCATCGATTGCATGACAGGCAACACAACCTGCATCGAAAAATGTCTGTTTGCCGCGCGCAACATCTCCCCCGCCGCCGTAATGGGCAAGAGGCGCATAGTTCGAGCTCTTAGCTTGATCAGCAACGAATGCAGTAATTGCTTTCGCTTCATCGTCTGAAAGCATGAAATTCGGCATTCGAGAGCCCTTACCCCATCCGCGCGGATTCTTTATCCATTGGAAGATCCATTCCGGAGTCAGTTTCTTTGTAACACTTAAAAGCGAAGGAGCCTGGCCCGGAACATTATCGTATCCCGGCATACTATGGCAGCCATAGCATCCGAAATCGGTGAAAAGCTTTTTGCCCATGGAAATCCATTTCGCATCTTCGAAATCCATTTTGCCGGAATGGCAGTTCTGGCAGGACGATTCAACATAATGTCCTGTCAGAAGCGGCTCAGACCAATGCTCTTGAAAACCATGTGCAAATTCCGGTGAGACGATTGAGGGTCCCTGTCCGGCATGGCAGGAAGTACATCCTAACACTCCCGGTCCCGGCGGTTCACCGAGCTTATGTCCTTTGATAAAAAGATCGACATTGGGATGCAGGCGGAATAAAGCGGAAACAACGGCAATAACGGTATCTTTATTCGGACCAAGCTTTTCGATCTTATAATGCTCCTCATCATTATACTTATTCGCCTTTAACCATGCCTTTACTTCATTCTTGTCCGATGAGACAAGTGTATCGTTCTTGAAAAGCGGGTCTGCATAACTCAGATGGCATGTTTCGCATCGGTCAATGCGCATCTTGAGATTATTAAAATTCGTCTTTTCATAATTGATGAGCATCGTCTGCTTGACGGCGATCGGCATTTTATCAACGGCTTCGAGCTTGCGCTGCAATGCGATCACATTTGCATAAACAGAATCGCTGATTCGCTGTGCTTCTTTATTCTCCCTTTGGATCGGAGCGATCTTCGATTTGAGAACCGTATCCTTATGCAGCATGTCATTGACAACGGCAAGGAGTTTCACCTTCTGGGCTTCGAGCTCGCGATAATCCTTTGCGCGGGAAGTCGTATCTTTATGCTCTATCCGGTCTTCATCGAGATAGTAGTAGGTCTCATCCGAATTGGCTTTGGCAAATGTATAATCCCGCTGAGCCTTGGCTATCTTTTTCTCGATGTCATTAATCTGATCTTCCGTAGCGAGATAGGAGTCCAATTCCATTTGCGTCTGAGAGGCGGCAAGCACATGTTTCAGTTCTTTCCGAACTGCAACCGGTATCTTTGCTCTTTCTTTTTTGATCTCTAAATTCAGACGTGTTGCCTTGAACTCCTTAAAATCAGCCTGCACATCTTTCCATGGACGGCGGGACATCACTTCATCGAGCACTGCCCAGACCGTAAAAGCAAAAAGCAAAATTGCAAGGATGCCGTAGATCTTCGTATATGAGCGCTGTTCTATCGGAATACTTTTGCGGACAGCAAAGAATTTTCCGGGATTCCACCACGGCGCCTTTTTCGGCATGTTAGGATTCGTATTTGCCATAGAAGGGAAAGTCTCTTAAATTTTAGATATTAAAAAATAAGTCGTGTCCGACGCCGAACACCCAAATGTATTTGATATTGAAAGCCAAACGCAAGAACATCTTGATCGGAAGCCCGACCATCATCAGAAAAAGCACAGCAGTCATGGCGTATTTCAGTGCGCCCATTTGCTTGAGCACGGCTGATTGTTCTTTATATTTTTTCCAGATCCACATTGGCAGGACAACAAGGAATCCGATCACCAGGACTCCGCCGAGCGCAACCTGAAGAAGATTAAATGAGCCGTCAACGTTCTTTGACGGAATGCCAAGCAAGCCTTCCCAAATATCCACGTTCGTAAGTGCAACGACGCGATGGGTATCCCAATATTCCCATGGCCAGAAATAATACCATCCGGGTCCGCGCATGAACGTTCCGAGTACGATCAGTAATACCCAGAGGATGAGAAATCCTATTGCGAAAGTTGCAATAGCAAAAGGACGTTCTTTGAAAGTATAGTAGCCGTTCCCTTTTGGATTTGGATCGATGTATGGAACGAGAATAAGTCCGATAATAATAAATGTCGGAAGCATAACACCGGCGATCCAGGGATCGAAGTATACAAGCATTTCCTGCAATCCAAGAAAATACCAGGGCGCTTTCGATGGATTCGGCGTCAGCGTCGGATTGGCGGCCTCTTCGAGTGGAGCATTGATCGTGATCGCCCATACCGTGAGAACGATAAGGACAATGATAGTAACAAGAAATTCGATCTTTACCAGATATGGCCATACCTGTACTTTATCGGATTGAGTAGCCTCATAAATTCCGAGACGATCGTTTCTGCGAGCTTGCTTATAGGCAAGCCAACAATAAAAAAGAACGAGAACGATCATCAGTACGATCGGAACGTTATCCGGTTTGCTGAGGATCAGCCAAAAATTATGTAAGCCGTCTGACATAAGCAGTCGTTAGTTGTTAGTCGTTATTAGAATTTCTATTTTTTCAGCCATGGCGGCGGCGCTTTTGCCCCTCCGGGTGGTGGGGGTGCTGTCGGAGCAGCACCGGCAGTCGGAGTTGCGGCCGGCGCGGCCGCAGGCTTCGGCGCAGCCGGAGCTTTTGCAGGTGCGGCAGGTTTTGCTGCTCCATTTCCGTTTGCCGGAATGCTCTTAATTTGCGCAATGCGTTTTGTTGCCATTTTCTCGGCAATATATTTCGCACCCTCAGATGCCTTCGTATTCAAGACAGGTCCAGAAATGCCGCCATCTTTTCGCACTCGCCAGAAATGCACTGCCATTAATGTTGCAGCAATAAACGGCAGGAAAATGCAATGCCCAACATAAAACCGAAGTAATGTCGGTTCGCCTACTTGCGTACCTCCTAAGAGAATAAACCTGATATCATTATCCGGTCTCAGCCCAAGGTAATTCGAAAACGGTCCCTCCGATCCCTGCAATGGCACGGATCGTGCCATATTCGTGCCTACGGTTACTGCCCAAATTGAAAGCTGATCCCAGGGAAGCAAATACCCTGTGAATGAAAGAAGGAATGTAAGAAGAAGTAAGATAACTCCGACGCCCCAATTAAATTGGCGCGGAGGTTTATACGATCCGGTTAAAAAGACTCTGAACATGTGAAGCATAACCGTGATGACCATCGCATGCGCTGCCCACCGGTGAAGATTACGAAGAAGCGGACCAAATGCCACGTCATTCATCAGCGCTTTCATATCCTGAAAGGCAAATGCTTCTGTCGGACGGTACCAGAACATCAGGATAATACCGGTAACGGTAAGATGGATAAAAAGCAGGAATGTGATTCCGCCCATGCCCCACGTGAAAGAATAATTCGTCGCATGACGCGGAACACGAACAGGATGCAGATGCAGAAAGACGTTATCGACGATCTGCAATGCGCGGTTACGCTGATTATCCTGATAGGAATGCCGGAAGATGGATTTCCACGCTTCGGATTGCGTGATATCCTTCTTCATCTTTTCGATCGGCGGTGGCTTCGGCGGAACAAATGGTAGTTTTAGTGCCATAGTAAAGTCGTTAGTTCTTAGTCGTTAGTCTTTAGCAGAAAAAACGATTCCCAATTTCTAATTTTTAATTGATCTTACACCTTCAAGAACGAATCGGGTTTTCCCCAATCGCCATTTTCATAGCGGAATGAAGTGCCTTTATCGACAAGTAATTCACCGGTTTCCGTAAGTACGATCTTTGCGCGTTCGAGCGGACGCGGCGCCGGTCCTTCGAAATTAATTCCTTCGAAAGTAAATCCTGACCCGTGGCAGGGGCATTTGAATTTTGCTTCCGATGCGAGCCAGCGAGGCGTACATCCTAAATGTGTGCAGATAGCGATCAATGCAAAAATATCTTCTTCATCCCGGCAGATCCAAACGCGCTCGGTATCTTTATATTTTTCCGAGACGGACATCGGCAGATAATCTGAGGGTTTCCCGGCCTTAAAGGATTTCGGCGGCTCATAGAGAATTCTTGGGAACATCATGCGTAATGCTCCGATGGATGCAATAGAAATAAATCCGAAAAATGACATCCAGCCGGCTGCGCGCAAAAAACTCCGGCGGCCAAAATCCCAGACGCCGGGATCGTCCTCGGCTTTTGGCATTGGCTTTGCCATGCGTACCTTTTCCGGCGGCTCTGCCTTGCGTGCTTCAGCCGAACCGGGAGCAGATACTTTCGCTGCAATATCTTTCAGCTCTTCCGGCGGATTTTTCATCGGCGGCATATTAAATGTGCTCGTCGGATGCGTGCCCGCCTCTTCGGGGCGTGGTACCTCTAAGAAAGGAAGATCGGTTAATTGTTCGTTTTCGTCAGCCATAAATTATTCAGTAAATAAGCCCCTCCTTTTTAAGGAGAGGTTGGAGTGGTTGATTCCTAACCCAGACTCAACCACTCCCCAACCCCCTCCTTGAAAAGGAG
>PLXB01000379.1 GCA_003151215.1 Ignavibacteriota bacterium | reverse complement strand
GAGCGCATAGCACTTCTTATGGAACGCGATGAGATGGAAGCACAAGCTGAACCGCAAAAGGATCAGAATGCCGTTCACATCCTGACTATTCATAATGCAAAAGGGCTTGAGTTCCCTATCGTTTTTTTGCCATATCTACATTCTAACCTAATCGGAGGAGATCGCCGTACTATTTGGAACAGTCTCGATAAGCATCTCGGTATCGGGGTAGATCTGCCTGAACAGATATCAAAGATGCCGATAGTCGAACTGATAAAGATCCGATCGAGAGAAAAAGAATTAGAAGAAGAGAAAAGAATATTTTATGTAGCAATGACACGAGCACGTGATCATCTTATCCTTTCTACTTCCCCGAAGAAGACTTATAACTATACGAGAATCGGATGGGTGTTTAATGCTCTCAGCTTTGATCCTACTCAAATAGACAATTCATCAATTGTACTTGATACAGCCATCGAACATTATCGACCGGAGGGTAATTTTATTGATTTCAATACCGTTAACATTCCGATCATCAGAAGGAATTCAGATATACTTCCTGCTGGCGAACAGACGATCGAAGTGATAGAAAGGCATTCAATGGTCGAATTTAATCTCGAAGATGTTTCTCCGTCTGAGAGCATCGGGCGGTATAGCCCTTCTCAACTTCTGACATATTTAGAATGCCCAACTAAATATTATCTCCGTTACCAATTAGGTTTGCCCGAAGATGATAAACTGCCATATTATAATGAAGCTGATATACTAGCTGAGAATACTCAGGGAACTCTGTTCGGACAGATCATGCATAAAGTGCTTGAAAAAGCTAATGCTTTTGTTAATACTGAATTTATCGACATTGAATTGCTTCATGATGCATATGAATTAGTATGCAATGATCTTCATATTTCTAAGATCGAACAAAAAAAGTTTATTCATAGAGTTCGTACTGAAATTCAAAATGTTTTTTCTTCTGCTCTGGGTAAACAATCATTACGCTCGTCAGAATATTATACCGAACTTTCAATTCGCTCAAAGCTCCGGACTGGTCAGATGCTTTCCGGAATAATTGACAGGCTTTTTCGTGATGATAACGGAAATTGGAACATCCTCGATTATAAAACAGATGTCCGCGAAAGTGTGCAGAAAAAGCAACGATATGAATTTCAACTTCAGTTTTATGCTTACCTCGTCTCACTTCTTTACGGGCAAGCAGTCGTAAAAGCGCATGTTCTTTATACCCATTCCGGCAATTCCCTTTCTTTTGCATTCTCACAAAAAGATTTTGCTCATACCGAGAAACTATTACAAACTCTTGTTGATGAGATTCGGACGCAAAAAAAACTTAAATCATTAGTTGAGATCGAACGCAACCTCTCACATTGTCCGGAATGCGCGTATTTTGAAAGGACGAAGAATTTGTGCCTTGCTGGAGCAGGGAAAGAAACTACACCCTTTCAAACAGAATTACTCTATACCGACTCATTATTTTAGCCCTACAGATATACCGGCAAGATATCCAATTTCAAAAACACTTCGCAGATCCGGACCATTATACATTGTCATACATTCGCTTAGCGGAGAGATCGAAGGAAACCCCCAGATACGAATGGAGCCCGTTAATCCAACATCGATTGAATTATTTGAATAAACTGTATATCTTCCACGAACAAATACTGAGGCAAGCAAGCCATTCCATATGTCGCACGATTCGAAAGTCTTTTGGCTGCCATCGACAATCTTTATAACCATTGCCGTTGCCCCGCCGAATCCATAACCAAGACTAATACCAATACCAATACGGAATTCATCGGTGCGTATCAAAGTGCGTATTCCTTCTAAGCCGAGCGTCGTCATCGAAAGACGTTCAGCAATATTAGCATCGTAAGGCTGGCTGGAAGTATTCGGGAAGTCATTCCAAAGGCCTTCATGACTTCGTTCTTCGGTAACACGTTCGAGGACGACAGAGAGTGACTGAACAAAATTTGTAGCTACCTGGTATCGAAGATTCCAAATAAGCGGCTCACGGAAAAAATTTGTCTGGTCATTGCCGGAAGAAACGAAAGGAGCCTGACCGGCATACGCAATCGAAAATCCGATCTCGCGAGAAGTATGCTGCCCTTCTGCCTTTCCGGCAATAGCCATGAGTGCAAATATCGAAGTCCAAAAACTTATCCTTATCAATAGACTCTCTTCTTCGGTTGGTATTTCGTGATCGTCGCCGGTTTGTAGTCGAGAGTGATCTTTCCGTTCGCATCTTTAGTCGCGAAAGTATGCTTGAGGAAATGCACATCGTCACGCTCAGTAAAGTCCTCTCTCGAATGGGCACCGCGCGATTCCTTACGGGCGATTCCCGAAACCGTAACGATCTCGGCAGTATCTAAAAGATTGCCAAGTTCGATCGCTTCGAGAACATCGGTATTGAATTGCAAGCCTTTATCATCGATCGAAACATGTTTGAATCGTTCTTTTAATTCGCCGAGCTTATTGATAGCGCGCTGCAAACCTTCTTCATTACGAAAAATGCCGACATCTTCCATCATCATGTTTTGCATCTCCGTACGAATATCCGAGCAATTCTCCCCTTTAGGGTGTGCTTTCAGATCCGCAACTTTCTTTTTTGTCCACTCTCCGGCATCTTTTGGCAACGGAGCGAGAGTAGCCGTTTTCAAAAATTCTACTATTGCCTTACCGCCTCTTCGCCCGAAAACGATTAGATCGAGAAGAGAATTAGTACCTAATCGGTTAGCTCCATGAACGCTAACACAGGCACATTCTCCGGCAGCATAAAAGCCTATGGTTTTTTCACCTTTTGCATTTTTCAGAACTCGCCCTTCAATATCTGTAGGAATTCCGCCCATTGCATAATGAGCAGTCGGCTGAATCGGCACACCTTCCTTTGTAGGTTCGACTCCGAGATAAGTACGTGCAAAACCGGTGATTTCCGGTAATTTCTCATTGATTGTCTTCGGATCCAAATGAGTCAAATCTAATTCAACATAACTCGTTCCATCTGAGCCTTTTATACCGCGTCCTTCACGTATCTCTTGAATGATTGCGCGGCTTACCATATCGCGAGGTGCCAGATCCTTCACTGTTGGAGCATATCGCTCCATAAAACGCTCGCCGTCTTTATTCCGCAGAATTCCACCCTCGCCTCGTGCAGCTTCACTAACTAATATTCCAAGCTTCCACAATCCCGTCGGATGGAATTGCATGAATTCCATATCTTCAAGCGGAATCCCCTTGTTATAAGATAAGATAAATCCATCACCTGTTCCGACATGTGCATTCGATGTGATACGCCAGATTCTTCCGTCGCCGCCGGTGGCAAACATCACGCACTTCGCATGAAAGATCTGAATATCACCGGAGAGAATATCAATCGCCACGACGCCTGAGCACACGCCATTTTCATAAAGAAGCTCGGTGACAAAATACTCACTGAAAAAATTAACTTTCTTCTTGATGCAGTTCTCGTACAACGTATGAAGCATCACATGCCCCGTGCGGTCTGCTGAGTAGCAAGCGCGTTTTACAGGAATTCGCTTGGAATCAGGATCATTTCTATCTATCGGCTTTGTATGACCGCCAAATGGACGTTGGGCGATCTTTCCCTCATCAGTGCGGGAGAATGGCATTCCCATGTGCTCAAGCTCGACGATAGCGCGAGGCGCATCATTACACATCACTTCAATGGCATCCTGATCGCCGAGATAATCTGATCCTTTGACGGTATCAAAGGCATGCCACTCCGGATTATCTTCTTCAAGATTTCCTAAGGCAGCGCATACGCCGCCTTGTGCAGCACCTGTATGCGAACGCAAAGGATGAACCTTGGTCAAAACGGCACATGTATAATTCTCCGGAATTTCCACAGCGGCGCGCAACCCTGCACCGCCGGCGCCAACGATAACAACATCGAATGTATGAGTCATAAAATTATATTAGAATACAAAAATACGGAAAGAGAACGTCCGAACCTTGATTTTAAGAGATTGGTAAGATTTTATGAGATAAACATTCCCCATCTTTCTTAATCATTTAATCTCATAAAATCAAGGTTCAGATGTTCCCTTCCCTATCGCCACAAATTGTTCGGCTTCGATCTTATTGACCATTTGTATTATCTCAATATATTCTTGGGTATCTTTGAATGCCTCACATTCATCTTCGACAAAACCCTTCATGCTGGATAAATGTCTGTAACCCGCCTCAATAGCTTTACGAAGTGAAACCGATGCCATTTTAGCGTCGCCTAAGTTTGCCCAAAGACATGCTGAATTATATATGGAGTGCCCATCCCTTAAGTCACTCAGTATCAGGGCTGCTTGACGAGCTTCTTCTATTCGTCCCGCGAACTCAAGGAGGCAGGAATGACTCACTCTTATACTCTCATCATCGGGATGAAGCTTCAAATACCGCTCGAAATACGGGAGAGCATAAGAAGACCAATACCTGCATCTTTCTTCATCCTTTGCCGATCTGCAAGTAACAGCCAAGTTCCAGATTACCGATAGATCGTCAGGCTTGAGTTTAATCGTTTTCTCAAAAGATGCAATTGCTCTCTCATATTGATCTGATTGCATATAAAAAAAACCAAGAGTGGAATGACTATGATAGTCGTCCGGAGCGATCTCGACGTATCGTTTAGCCGTATGTTCAGCCTCATCAAACCTTTCTTGTAACATATAGATGACTGTCATAGGGACAAATGCATTCCACAAATCCGGCTTAATCTGAAAGGCTTTCTTTACAAGGTTCTCAGCCTTAAGAAGAAGTCCCGGATCCCGTTCATATTGACGGTAAATGTTTGCGATAGCATTGCCTTTATATGCATAGGCTCTTGCATACGACGGATCGAGCTGAATGGCGTCATCGAATAGCTGACTTGCATGACGGAATCCCTCGAGTGTTTGGCGCTTAAAATATTCATCTGCCTTTATCATTAGCTCATACGCATCCGCATTTTCCGTTCCGCGCTCCTGAAGCAGTGTCTTCTCTTCTTTCGTCAAATGCAATTTCAAGCCTGCTACCACTTTCTCCGCTACCGCTTCCTGAATGTCAAAAATATCTTTAAATTCGCCGCGATGAGATTCCTGCCAGAGATAATCACCCGTTTCAATATCAAGCAGTGCAACAGATATTTTGATCTGCTCGCCAAATTTGCGGACTGAGCCTTCGATGAAATACCGTGTGTTGAATTCTCTACCGATCTCGACCGTACGAAGCATAGTGTTCCTGAGTGCGATCGAAGTTTTCCGATCTAAGATGCGNNGACCGCTATGCGAGGAACTCCATGTTTATGCGCCTGAAGAATTCCATTGAAATCCGAAATTGCAACACGCTGCAAGCCTGCAAGAGAATATTCGAATGAGGAAGGTAACTCGGTTGTAATTAGATCGACTGGCAAAATACGCTTTCTCTTTTCAGAAGCAAGTGATAATTCACGAAGGACATTCTCGGATTGGGTAGAGTCGGGAGAAAGTAGCAAGAGGAATGTTGAGCAAGCACGAATTCCTTCAGCAATTTCCGTCGCCCACTTTTCTGCCCCTCCGATACCATGCTGATCGATCCAAACATCAATCCCATTCGAGCGTAATTGTTCAGCAAGCTGGAGGGCTTGAGAAGAGTCATTACGGGAATAGGAAATAAAAATGTCAGCCATTCTCTTTCGCAGCCTCCGTATTTGCCGCAG
>PLXB01000452.1 GCA_003151215.1 Ignavibacteriota bacterium | reverse complement strand
AACATATAACTTTTTTCATTCTTACGCGAACCAAGCATGTCATAACAATCCCTATTTTCGATTGAATGATAGAGATACGCCGTATCCTCATTCATATCGCTCGCGAAATTAAGATAACAATTCTTGGATTGATAAGTGAAATTACAGTAGTCACTCGCAACGTCATGGAGATTGATCAGTGCCGGAGCAGGAACTTTATACAGAAGCTCCTTCCATTGTTCAAAAAATGGAAGGGAAAAATCATATTCTTTGCCATGCTCCATGGCATCCCAGCCGTCGCCCCACCAAAATTTTTGATCATACACAGGAAGCGTAAGTTCCGGTGCATACATGGTTATGATCATTTCTTCATGTCCGGGAGCATCGCATTTCCGCTTATGGAGACTCCTCTCGTTGCGCCACGCTAACCGCCGTTGCAACCGGCAATCAGGACAAAACGTCGGTGGAGGAACTTTCATCTTTGAATAAAAATCAAAGTCTTCTGACTCGATCATAAAATCCTTTTTGCAGTTTTGGCAGATTCGCTTTTCCATATATTAACTATAATACCTCTTTCTGATAGCATTCTTTACAGTAAATAACTTCAGGCTTTTCGGGAGAATACAGTGTTTCAAATTTATTGGAACATTTTTTAGCATGCCCGTGGCTATCAACCTCGCACATACACTCTCGTTTATAAAAACGAAAAGGATTTTTCCATTTCAGACGTTCATGATAACGACAGTTTGGACAATATCGAGGAATAGGTAATTTCATCTGCCGATAAAATTCTAGCTCGTCGGGAAGAATCCTGAATGCCCCAGTGCACTGGCTCTCAACTTTTCCTAAATTCGGGCACTCTATGATTTGGCTGCAAATATCATTCTTTACATCGTTAATAGCGTCAGGAAGTTCAATAGATTTGATCGTAGGTATATATGTTTTAGCATCTGCATCTTTCCATTTGTAACCCAAAGCAATTACCTCTTTTTTAGTAAGTGGTGCTTCTTCAAAGGCGACAGTTTCATTATATGCAAAAGGAGAAATTTCTGGCGGAAAAAATTCACCGAACGCGTACTTCTTGCCTTGAGAATCAATAAAAGGCATTTCGTTCATATGCTCTTTTATTTTTTCAACCAACGGAAAATATTCTTCTTTCGTGTATTGTTTATTAAGAATACAGTATTGCTTATTCAGCAAATTCACACAGCCAAAACAGTCTGAGGAACCACGACAGTTATCGCAATATAATGAGTCCTTGGTTGACCCTCCGCACGCCATAGAAAATAAAACCTTATTCGCACCCCTTCCACCAAGAGTGTATTCATAACATTCTTCTATTCTCCCAACCATCGTGACATCGTAACAATCTTTCGCAGTGTTTGTTCCAAGAAACCCGAATTTTACGTTCTCAGAATTTTTGGCAAATCCATAACAATACTTAAGATTTTTTGAATTCTCAATAAAGTCTCCTATCACGTCCACAGTATTGGTTAGATGAGCATACTTGTGTATGGCCTTTTTTGCTATTTGCTGAAACTCTTCTTTTGCTATTTGCTGACCGGAATATGTTTCCAGTTTTAACTGGGATACTGCTTTTAAATACTCTTCCCGAGAAAGCTGTTTGTTACGAAAAACATAGCTTTTGTTGCGCAAGTTCACAGAAAGACAACAGTTCACACAGTTTGAACAGTCGTATAAAAAATGTGATTCTACGCACTGATCACTCTCTATCAAGAAAGAAGAGTTATAATTCTGAATTGCTTGCACTAGCTCATATCCCTTATCGTTAGCTTTTATCATCAAAGAATCAAGACAGTTTTTATTCTCTTTCATGACATGGGACGAGTATTTTATGTTTTCTGAACCATTCGTATCAAAGGACAAATTAACATCCTTGCTGGTGTAACACTGATTTGAATAGTCACAACCTTCGCCATTCCTGTCGTTTTGATCTAACGCTCTATGGGGAATAGTGTATTTAAGTTCTTTGAACTGCTGGAAGAAATTTTTAGAAAAATCATATTCTTTGCCATAGTCCCGCGCGTCCCAAATGTCGCTTATGTGGCATTTAGTACACCATCGAGAAAATGGTACGTCCGGAGAATACATGGATATGATCGGTTTTTTGCAATTTCCGCAATTATCTTTACCGTACAAAGACCTTTCATTTATAGAAGAAAGTCTGCGCAAAAACCTACAATCCGAACACCATGTCGGCGGAGGAACTTTTATTTTGGCGTAAAAATCGAAATCGTCCGGCTCGATAATAAAATCTTTTCTACAATTTTGGCAATTTTTTGTTTCGATCATAAATATCGGGACTGATAACACGACTCACAATAAAGTATTTCCTTTTTTTCTGGAGAATACGGCGTTTCAAATTCAGTTGAACATGAACCTTGGTGGTTGTGTCCTGCCTCGCTACACTGACATGAACGCTGCCATAATTTCATAGGCGGACGCGCTTGCAAGCGTCCGTAATGACGGCAGTTCGGACAAAGCGTCGGCAATGGCAGATTGAGCCGACGGTAAAATTGTAGCTCTGCAGGAATTATTTTGAATGCCTTGGTGCATTGATCGTTACAACTGCCGCCATGGGCGCATCCGAGCACTTCATGGGTTATATTATCCGGCGTTTCAGAAATAGTCTTGGGAATTTTATCTGCTGAAACTGTGATCGTATACGAGCGCTCTTCCTGTTTTTTCCATGTAAATCCTTTCTTTTCCGCCTCATCCTGCGAAACAGGATAGTAGTCAAACGCGATGGTTTCGTCATAGCCGAACGGAGAAAGTTCTGGCGGAAAAAATTCGCCGAATTTATACTCTCTGCCCATTGCATCAACATATGGCATGGCATTCATATGCTCGATGACTTTCGGCAAGAGAGCTTCATATTCTTCTTTGGTATAGCGCCTGTTTAAAATAGAATAGCTTCCCTTCTTCAATCCCACGCAGCCGAAGACGTTTGAACTTGAAGGACAATTATACGCGTACGTCACGCTGATCGAAGACGGCTGATAGATTGAAAAGCGGAGATTTTGAGAACCGGAAAAAACCCCGAACGACTCGTAGAGAAGCTCGACGCCATGGCCTGCGTGCGAGCTTGAGTTCCCATCTTTAAAATTCTGCACTCCCAAGAAAACATCCTTCAAATCTTCGCAGGTTCCCACATCAAAACACCGTCGGCAATTCTTGCTGCTGTGAACATTATTTCCCGTGGAGCTCGTTGATCGGACAATATGTGCGAAGCGATGAGGAAACCGGAGCTTGAATTCATCAAATTTTTTCTTCATTAGAGATATGCCTTCCTGAGAATCCAAATGAAGTTCTTCTATTTTTGTCTTATATTCTTCTTTTGTATATTGCTCATTAAAAATACAGTTTGCTTTGTTGCGCAGACCGAAGCATCCGACGCAGTTGGTGCAGTTACTGCAGTCGTAAATAAACATGCAATCGGAGCAATTTTTTGCATATTGTCCAAATCGGATTTTGCTACAATCTGAAGAATCAGAACATTCGTAGCACAGGTCACATTTGTGCACGAAATAGAGATCTTGGCTATCTCGTGAATAGAAATTAAACGTCGCATATGAGCAGTCTTCGTTGAAATCTCCGCCAAAAACAAGATAGCAATTTTTATTGTCAGTCGTACAATTACAGTAATCGCTGTTGACCGCATTCCAGTTCATGAGCGCCGGCCACGGCACTTTGGCGATTAATTCCTTCATCTGCTCAAAGAACGGACGCGTGAAATCATACTCGTGTCCATGTTCGTATGGATCCCAGCCGTCACCCCACCAATATTTGTTGTCATAGACTGTCAGCGGCTTATCATCGGAATAGATGGAAATTATTTTTTTAGCTTCCGCACCGGGCGCATTGTTTGTCCGGTGATACAGCTTGTTCTCATTACGATAGATCATTCGGCGAGTAAATCGGCATTCATGGCACCATGTCGGCGGGGGAACTTTCATTTTTTCGTAGAACGAAAAATCGTCCTCTTCAATAACGAAAGGTTGTTTACAGCTTTGACAGGTATGCGTTTCAGATAACATATACAGATTCTAACACTATCTATCCGTTACACAATTTCGCGCAGGTAACACTCCTCACAGGCCACGCGCTCATATTTCCATGCCTTGGGGTAATAAGCCACGATATTTTTTGAGCAATAAATACAGTTATATGGCTCGCCTTTTGTCTGAGAGAGAGGAAGCAGTCTTTCCTTGGTCCGTACATCGAAATGCACCCTTGGCAAAGCAATATTCTTTCGCTTCAGGTAGGCAAACTCATCCGGAGCAATATTATATCTCCAGCCGGTCACAGGGCAAACAAGAGCTTGTTTTGAAATAGAAGAATCCATGTCGGCAATTCCATCCGGAAGCTCTGACGTTAGCAAGCCTTCTATTTTCTGATCTTTATTTTCTTCCCAATATCCCCCTCTTTCTTTTATATATTCTTGATCTGCATCAGGAAAATAAATCGCCGCAGTTGAAACGTTGTACGGACACAACCCTAGTGAATACGGTGGAAATTTCCCGTACTCGTTGCGCGCTTTCATATCGGAAATAATTTTTGCCTTTAAAATTTCATATTCTTCTTTGGTGTACTGCTTATTCAAAATGCAATATTTTTTCTTGCGTAGACCAACACAACCAAAACAATATTCACATTNNCGTAGCCCGACACAACCGAAGCAATAGTCAACTTCGAGACATTCGTCGCAATATTCTGAGTAGCGTGCTCCTTCGCACCAGATCGAATATTTGAGCTGATATGCGCCGGTACAGCAGCTGTTGTTTCCGGAAACTTCAATTTCCCAACAACCAGTAAGATCAATCGAATCTTTTGCCTTGAGTCCGCGCATACAGTTCACGCAATTTTCCGAATCTTCCCAGCAGAAAACGTTGGTGCAATTGTTGCAATTGGTCATGTATGTCCCGACTGAACCATATGTTTTGATATTAAAATTATCTTTGTGAGTGGCGTTCTTTTTTAGAATTTCAGCATAGCGACTCTTATATTTTTGAAGTTCAATGTAGGAACCAAGATTTATCGCTTTCATCTTCTCTTCATATTCTTCTTTCGTGTATTGGATATTTTCTACGCAGTACGATTTTCCTCGCAAGTTCCAGCACATAAAGCAATTCGAACAATTGCGGCAATCAAAAAGAAACTGCGAGTCGATGCAGTCGCGGCAATTTTTTGAGAATTGCAGACCATACGAACTGAAACAATATGCGCAGTCATAGCACTGATCAAGAGTAAAAACATGCGAAACGTCAATCGAGTCTTTTACGTCAATTGCGCGATATCCATAGAGAACATTTTCAGCTCTTTTGGTTGAGCGAGTGAGGTAGCAATTCTTCGACTCCCATGCGTCGTCAGACCAGTCACAGTCGACATTTTGCGCGCCTTGCTGGTGCGGACGCGGTACTTTTTCCTGAAGCTCTTTGAGTTGGTCAAAAAACGAGCGGTTGGAGTCATAGTCTTGTCCGTAACTTGTCGGATCCCACGCGTCACCCCACCATTCTTTTGAAGTATAAATCGGATATCGAGCATTATCAGGCAACACCGTAATAAAGCTTTCGCCTGATAAATCTGACTTCCCTTGTCTGAATTTGCCGAAAGGCCAGAAAGCAATGTGCTGTTTCCATCTGCAGGTTACGCAGATATCAGGAAGAACAAGATCAACTTTTTCATACATTTCTTTTTCTCTGTTCGTTATCCCAAACGAGGCACGACAGTATGTACAGATTTTTTGCATGGTATGAATATAAAGTATTCTTCCGCGTTTTTATTCCAACTTTTATTAATTTTGTACGAATGTTTCCTGTGGATTTAATTTTCCGTTGAAGAATGACAACGCGATGTCGATCTTGCGGTCACGGCGCTTTTTCTGAAGCGCATTTATTGCGTAGCGCTGGAAGTCTTTATCCTCACAAGCATCTGACACTGCATCTCTGATTTGGTTTGAAATTGTTTCACTCGTACCCCCTTTGAAAATAATTTTCATTTCCCATGAGTCCGGATCATAGTCTAGTCCAAAATCCAGATGCCCGCTGAATCCTTTGCCTTTATTATCCTGTACCTCGATCTGATTACCGACTATATATGAAAAGATCGGAGTCATAATCAGGTTTTCATTGGAAATATTGTTAGGAATTTTAAGATCGCTTTTATCAATGTTAATGGGAACATACACAGCTCCTCCTTCCTCGAACAAACCGGTGAGTGGAACTTTTGTGCGTTCAACTTTGGCTGGGCTTTCAATGGTTATGTCTCTTTCGTTAAGAAATTTATTGACTGCTGCCTGCGTGTCAGGAGCACGGAAGCCGATTGCAACCGCGTTTTCAACGTCATTATCCAGCAGTGCTCGTCGAGCATCCACCGGCAACTGAAGTAATTTTTCTTCATTGAAATTTGCATTTGAAGCCGTTCCTACAAACATAACTGTCGGATCATTCTTTAGGGTTTCAGCGACGGTCACTTCTTTATTAGTCGGCAAACGAACGGGCTCAGTCGGAGACTGCTCTCCATTTTTTTCTTTGAAGTTCTGGTCGTCACCTAAATATGATTTGAATACCGTATCGAGCGTAGGCTTGAATCCCGTCGCTGCAATTACGGCGTTTGTTATGATCTGCTTGCCTGACTTGTCCATGATAATTTCGCCATTTCTGTCGACAAGTTTAAGTTTTTTATCCATTACATTATCGGTATCAGAAAGTGATTCAAAAGTTATATCATTCACTCGAGCTTTGACGAATTCAACCAAGTTAGGCCGGCCGGCACGCGAAAACAAATCTCTGAGAGCAAGATATCGGGGGCGCTTACTGAGTTCTCCATCAGCGATAACATATATCTTTTTTACATCTTTCAAACGAGTATTGTCGCTATTGAAAGTATTACCAATGAGCTCAAGAAGTGTATCGGTTGAATTCCCTTTGCCGTAAATCACGAGTGTTTCGCCTATCGGCTCTTTTTCACCGGTACGTGATGTCAGCGCATTGAACGCTTCGAGCGTGGTGCTGATTTTTGGAAATCCTTTCAATCCCTTCGTCGCCTCGATCACGCGTTCGGCATTGCTTCCTTCAAGATTAAATCCGAATGTCGGCTCGCCTAATCCTGATGAGACAAAGAGAGCATCCGTTGCAATAGTGACTGTGCGAGATTCTTTGCCGTTTTGATTAATTTCTAGCGTCACCAATTTGGTTCCTTTTGCATGCTGATCTGGGTTTGGAATAACTGAGAGTACTTTCGTCTGAAGCGCAATGCGATCAACAAGCATAGCAGACTGAAGCGCAAGAATAATCTGAAGTTCTTCGTTTGTTGAATAGCGCGATGCCTGCGAAATATCATCCGGTGCGGGCAGGTAGTCTACCGTAACGTTAATGCTTCCTTCGCGAACGGAGNNGGACTTCTCTTTTTCTTTTCTTTCTCCGGGATACCATCGAAGCGGACTGCCATATGCACGGACTGTTTCCAACTCTTGAACATCTCCCTTGTTCGGATCTTCGGGAAGCATAAAGGCTCTGGAACCTCGGCGATTTGCGCTGTTTAATCTCCATGCAGCACCTCCAGGTATCGCAAACGGACCTCCAGGCTGTTCGCCGGAATCAACAATAAGCATGAGCTCTGCAAGCTTCGGATTATTACGCGCAATTTCTCCGATTGAAGCCAGACCGCTCGGACCGGTGCCGATCTGAACGAGTGGAACATAGTCTCCGTCTTTTAAGCTCTCAATTGTCCGGTTAGAAATAGTGTTGAAATGGTGCTGTAAAAACGCGCTTGTTACTCCTTGCTCGACGTTCGCAGCTGCAACAAGATATGGGTTGAACAATGAGAGAAGTTCGACGGATTCAAGATATCCGCGCTCAACATCAGTAAGCGGACGTTCCTCTTCGAGTTTTTTGAGGCGAATTTCGTAACGCGATTTCATGCGCTCGCCATTTTGCGTGCCGAGGAATTCTTCGATGCTTGCCTTTGTTGTCGGATCTGCCCGCAGAGATTCAACAAGCGGAAAAATATTTTTTACGAAATTTTGACGGAGATAGCCCAACGCCTCCTTGTTTTTTCCAAGCTCAGGAAGAAAGAACTGCTGCCTGAGGTCTTCCTGTATTTGAGCCAAAATTTCCTTGCCGAATTTGATATCGAAAAATTCCGGTTTTTCAGTGGCAGTATATATACGATACAAGTTCACCAGCTCCTGCTTTGCAAAAAGATCTTCCTCAGTTTCACCTGGAAAACCATTTATTTCTTCGAGCACACGCTCAGGATCCAGTGTTTTGAAACTTTCCCGGATTTTATTCGCACGATCAAGGCGGTTAACCTTTATAACCTCAACAAGCTGTTTCTCGGCAACTCCTCGCATTTCTCCATATACTTTTATGTAATCAAATTCATCAATCGGCGGTCGGTCAGGCAAGCTCAAAAGGAGTTCTCGTAATTGAGCAGGTACAACGGAACTTGTTAAATTTTTAACCACATTTTCTTTGAATTTTGCAATTTCAAGCTCATAGAAAGCCTTTGAAAGTATTCGCGCAGCCTCTCTGTCTTGAATGATAGGAGACTTAGCAAGCACACTTAAACTCGCAAGAGATTCATCAAAATTAGAACCTTTAAATCCTGAGAGACAGTTATTAACTGTAGTTAAGCGTTCTTGGGTAATAGCCTTTAATTGCAAGCGATTAATTAATTCTTTATCTTTATCGTCTTTCGGCTGATACGAACCAAGAATATCCTGCAGTTCCTGAAGCGGAGGTTTTTGGCTGAGTTTTTTAAAAAAAGTATTTTCTAATTTAAGACGTCCTTTTTCAGCTGAAAAATTTCTCACCCATACATTTATTTTTTCTTTGAGTGAGTTATTCTGATTGATAGCCATAACCGCCTCCATGCGATTTAATGAAGTTGAATCTCCGTTTCTGATAAAACGCTGTAAGCTCTCGCTTAATTCAGGAGAAATCTCAGAGCTCCCAAGGAAACCTGTTAGTTCTCTAAATAAATTTTGTTGATCAGGTGACGCCAGCTTCGTTTCTTCAACCTGATCTTTAGAGACAAAACCTCCATTTATTTTGATGAGGTTTCCGTTTTTATCGCATAAATTCCTATTATTGGAAAATTGCGGGTTTTGATCAAAGAATGCTTCCAAAGTTTCTACTTTTGTAACATCTCCCGAGGAAATCAAATCTGCAAAATACGCTACTCCTTTCTCTGCTGTCTCTGCTCTATTTTACTCAAAAGGGATCTTTGCATATTCAAGCGCCAAATCCTGCAAAAACTTCTTTTGCTCAGGCAAAACTAGTTTAAGTTCTTCAACCTGAGATCTCGGAATATAATCTCCCTCGGCTTGAATTACCTTTCCGCTTTTATCGCGCAAATTGCCATTACTGGAAAATTGCGGGTTTGGATCAAAGAATGCGTCTAATGCTTCTGGAGTAATAAAAGTATTGGATGAAATTAATTTTGCAACAGACTGTAGGCCTGCTGGTGCAGTTTCTGTTTTGGTTCGTTCTTTGGTAGTTTTATCGCGCTCAAGAAGCAATTCATTCAATAATTTCTTTTGCTCAGGCAAAATTCGTTTAAGTTCTTCAAATTCTGCTTTAGAAACATAATCTCCCTCAACTTGAATTACCTTTCCGCTTTTATCGCGCAAATTGCCATTACTGGAAAATTGCGGGTTTGAATCAAAAAATGATTCTAAGGTTTCTAGATTAGTAATATTTCCCGCGGAAATATTATCAATAAAATATCGGTAGCCTTTAACTTCCCGCTTATTTTCATTAAGATCGCCTAACTGCTCCGGTCTTTTCTGACCAGTTTCTTTTTTCTCTATCTTTTTAGGCTGGAATGCCGATATGTTTCCTTCAAGACTCATATTTTTTACGGGTTTCTACAACAAAATAATAAAACATATTTAATAAAAAGTCAATACTTCACTACCTATATCTGAGCTTATACAAATAATAGCAAAATAAGGCTATTTTGTCTTTCGTAATTTTGAACTTATGAGCATCTTGGCTTTAGATGAGTGGCTCACTCGCCTTTTCTTCTGGTGCGGAAGACTCTTGTTTCTTGCCTCCAGTAATTGCGGCCTTTTCTTGAGCAGAACGGATGATTGTGGATTCTTCTTCTGCAATGAGCTTCTTTGCCATATCTGCCGGAATGGAGAATTTACGGCGAGAAGCATCAATCACCTGCTGGCGGTATGACGTATGAGTTGCAGGAAGAACTTTTAATGTTTCCGCGGAAAAAGGATCGTAGGATTCGCCATCGATGGTCATTTTTATATAAAATTCTCCGACACCCAAGTTGATCAAATCTTTCGTGTCGAAGATCGGCGCAAATTCCGCTTTGAGTTTTATGGCGTCATCGCCACCCACGCGGAATGAAATAATTGATCCGACGTTACCCATCACGGCTTGCATGACTTTCGGAATAATCTGTCCGACGTACTGGTGGGCTAACGTAAGGTTGAGGGAATATTTACGGGCTTCTGAAAGAATGTTTTCAAAAGTATCTGTGACCACGTTTTGGAACTCATCCACGTACAGATAGAAGTCATATCGTTTATCGTGCGAAAGTTTTGCACGGGCCATTCCAGCCTGTTTGATCTTGGTCAAGAACATCGCTCCGAAGAATGAAGAGTTTTCTTCACCGATTCTTCCTTTCGAAAGGTTAATCAGAAGAATTTTTCTCGTATTCATGATTTCTTCGATGTCGATCTTGTTTTCTTTTTGTCCGAAAATGTTTCGAAGCATCGGATCTGAAAGGAATTGTCCGAGTTTGTTAACGAGCGGGATGATCGCGTCCGTGTCGAACTTTTCCGACCAGTCCGCGAATTCGATTGCCCAGAAGCGTTTGACCATGTCGTCTTCGATGTATTCAACGACTTTTTGACGGTAGTTACGGTCAGTCAGCATCGAGATCATTCCTCGCATTGTTGCGTACGGATAGTCGAGAAGCGCGAGCGTGGTAAAACGAAAGACGTGCTCAAGACGAGGCGTCCAGTTGGAACCGAATTGCTTTTCCAAGACTTCGATCAAACCCTGCGTTAGTTGATGTTTGAAAGTCGGATCAACGTTTGCCAGCGGGTTGAATGATGCGGGATATTCTATGTCGCCCGGATCGATAATGCAGACGTCTTCAATGCGATTATCAGGAATGAAATCCAAAATATCGTCGATGAATTCTCCGTGCGGGTCGATGACGCAGACGCCGTGTCCATATGCGATGTCCTGGCGAACCATCAATTCTTGGATTTTGGATTTTCCGACACCGGATTTTCCGATGATGTAGAGGTGGCGTCGTCGGTCAACGCGTTTAATGCCGAAGACATACTTTTTTTCTTCCAAGGCGGCAACATAGTTGGTACGGCCAATAAATGAAACTTCCTCTGGCGGAACTTTTCCAAACTCCGGAAGTTCAGGTGGCGGCGGAGCGTATTTAACTAATTGGATTTTGTTAATTCGAGCCATGAAAAGAAAAATATGAGCCGTCGATAAGCCTTATACATTCACAGTATATCACGAAAATCCTCAAAAATAGAAAGAGTGGCGTATCAACTGCCTATTCAGCCGATATTAGTTTGTAGGTATTCTCAAATTCTTTCCGTCCGATCAAATAACGGCTTTTTCCGATTTCTTTTCCCTCTATTTCAAGCGGATTGGATTCATCGATCGCAACCGCGAATATACAGTCAGCGCCGCCGAATTCCTTTTTGCCCCATGAGGCATCAATTGAGACTGGATTTCCGGTAGGATTTGGAAGTGCGTGAATCACACCTTTTGATTTGTAAATATTCTGTTTTCCCTCAACCGGTTTATAGTCAGCCTCTAACTGCGTTTTTGATACGACATACTGTTCACCGTCTGGGTTGGTAATGATCGCGTCTCCGGGTAAAACTTTGTGGCTGGTTTCCTTTGTTCCATCTTTAAGAATAGTATCAATCTCTTTTGTTTCAGTGGCAATTTCCACTTGGACAAAAACATTTTTTTGATAGAGCGGAGCAGCTAAAAGACGTTTAGTATATTCAGCGCTCATCAGATCAATATGAGTCGTATGTTCAATGCCGTTTTCAATCATAGAATGTGCTTGGACCCAGGTTCGAACTGGGGACCCTTCCCTCTTCAGGGGAATGCTCTACCAACTGAGCTATCCAAGCCTATAATCCTGTTTTTGAGCTTATCAGTTTTTGCAGTTCGGCGAAAGTCGGCAGACCGAAGGGCCCCGTGGTGGTTACGCCGGCCGATATGGAGAACTTTGATACGATCGGCTGGAGATATTGCTGGTAGAGATAGATCGGGGTGATAAGTACCGCTGCCCAGAACACGACACTCGCGATGAAGCTGAATGTCTGCCCGCGCCGGATGGCGCGGAGCATCTGATGATTGTCTTTCGCGAGGGCGTGTATCTCCTCAATCTGGCGTTTCAGTTCGGGGTCCATAGAGATATCTTCTAGTATAACAGGCTGGTGCCCTTGTCAGGAGTCGAACCTGAATCAGCTCGTTAGGA
>PLXB01000417.1 GCA_003151215.1 Ignavibacteriota bacterium | reverse complement strand
AGATCCTGAACGTGCAGAAAGCGCGATTGCATAAGATGCTGGAGAACGAAGAGGTACGGAATATTTTCACGGCTCTTGGCGTGGGTTTAGGCGAGCAACAGGATCTATCAAAGATGCGATACGGCAAAGTCATACTCATGGCCGATGCTGATATTGACGGCGCACATATTCGCACGCTGATCCTGACTCTATTTTATAATCACATGCGCGATCTGATCGAGAACGGAAATATCTATATTGCCATGCCGCCGCTTTATAAGGTCAAGAAAGGCAAACAGGAATACTATGCCTACAACGACGAAGAGCGTGATGAGATCATCAAGCGCATCAAAGCTTTGAAAAAAGGCAAGGATGAGCCCGAGGAAGAAGAGGGTGGCGATGAAGCGTTTGTTGCCGATGAAGGTTCGATCGCAACTTTGGTTGCCGCAGACATGAAAGGTATTGCGATCAGCCGCTTCAAAGGACTGGGCGAGATGAATCCCGAGCAGCTCTGGAGCACAACAATGAATCCCGAAACGCGTACGCTGATGCGAGTCAACATCGAATCCGCCGCCGCCGCCGCCGATATCTTCGAAACCCTCATGGGCGATGAGGTAGAGCCGCGCCGCGCATTCATCGAGAAGAATGCAACGTATGTTCGGAATTTGGATGTGTAGGAATGCCGGAGATTAGCAGGTTCTTTGGGATAATCATTCGTATGTTTCCGGCTGAGAAAGGCTCTCATCATCGGCCACATTTCCATGCGTATTATCAAGAGAGCAATGCATCATTTTCTCTTGATCCCGTCGAATTACTCAGCGGTTCGTTGCCAATACGCCAGAGGAGATTCGTTGAGGCTTGGGCTGAGTTGCATGAGGAAGAACTCTTAGAAGATTGGAAGTTGTTGAAGTTAGGTAGGGGTGCAAAAAAGATCGACCCTTTAGAAAAATGAGCGAGATACACGAATTACATTCCATTTACGATGTCAAAGTCGTCGGAGATCACCAGCTTCAGCTAACGTTCGAAGACGGCATGGTGAAGGTTATTGACTTTACAGGATTTTGGGAAGGTGAATTGTTCAAGCCGTTACGAGACCCTGTGTTCTTTCGTCAAGTCCGCCTCAACGAGGAATGCCACGTCATTGAATGGCCAAACGGAGCCGATTTCGATCCGGAAACTTTGTATCACTGGGATCAGAAAGAGATGCTTGCACTCGCGAATGAGTGGAAGCAGGCGGAATTTGCAGAAGCATGATCTTCGCAACCCTCATGGGCGATGAAGTAGAACCGCGCCGCGCCTTCATCGAAAAGAATGCAACGTATGTGAGGAATCTGGATGTGTAGGGGGGCTATGTCAAGAGACAAGTTGTTTTTAATTGTAGGTTTATTACTACTACCTAAAATTGGGTATTCACAAAGTCTTGCCGAGTTTAAAAATCACATTAAGCTTTCTCTTCATAAGATAGAGGCAATGTACGATTCCTCAAGGTCTCAGCCATTTTTCGATTCTGCGAAGGGCAAAATGAGTTATCGGCGTCCAATAGGAAAATACCATGATTCGCTCGATAACGAAAATGCTGAGTTTAGGAAATATTTAATGGAGACTTTACCTCATCTGCCGGAATCATTGACTTCACCTGTCCCTCACTATGAAGATAATCCATGGTTTGCTGGTGTAGCTTCGAAGGATGCAAAATTCAGAGATTGGTCCTGGAATACTTGGATGGGAGGGACAATGCCAATCATTTTTAAACTAATCGAATATAGAACTGCGAAAGGAATTAAGGTCTTTGATCCGATAGATACAATAAACGAAGGGGGTGCATATGGACAGGGCTGGTGTGACTCAGTCTATACAGTGCAACCTAAAAAAGGGTCAGCGATATATCTTCCGGTTGAACGGTATAAAAGCGATACAAGAAATTGGGGAGAAGGTATTTCAGCCTTTCGTATTAGTGATACATTAGAAAGAGATATTCCGTTATTCCAGGATACTTCAGGATTTATCAGTGGTCTCTCTTGGAGTAATGAGCCGACGATGGCACCCAACGATGCTCCATTTGTTATAACAGTGAGTGATCAGGGGAGAACGATTCTTCTTCCGTATTTAGATGAAGTAGGATGGAAGCATAAGCTCTACGCATTCGATGGTGAGCATTTTATTTACAAAGGAATTATAAGATGAAAATCCGTTACGATAAATTCGTTGATGCGCTCTACATAGAGTTGCACCCTATCACGCCGGGGACAGCTCAATCTAAAGAGCTGACCGATGAGATCGTTGCGGATTATACCGCAGATGGAAAACTTGTCGGGATTGAGATCCTCGATGCTTCTCAATTATTGGGTAAAGAAGATCTCCAGAAGATATTCTTCGAGGTTTCTCCGGCTCTTGCTGCTTAGTATTTCTTCCCGCCTCGCTTCCCTTAGCTCGATCTCAGCGCCGTAATAATATCCAGCCTTGAGGCGCGGAAACTGGGGAGGAAGCCTCCGACAATTCCCATCACTACTGAGAAGATGAG
>PLXB01000089.1 GCA_003151215.1 Ignavibacteriota bacterium | reverse complement strand
AAAGAAAGGCTTTATGTCACGCCTGCAAGATCTGGAAAAAAATGCCCGGACGACAAGACAGAGCACGATGGCCGGACAACTTCCGGGAAAGAAAAAGAAGAAGTAGTTCTGAACTCTAAAAATGGATTATTCTTTAAGGCGGACTTTTAGTCCGCCTTTGTTTTGTTTTCAAATCACTTAACTACTATCGGTGTATCTTAGAGTTTTATGTCACTCACAACACTTCACGATACGATCTGTGCTCTCTCGACTCCTCCGGGAAAGAGTGCGATTGCTGTGATGCGAATTACCGGAGCCGATGCGATAAGAATTTCAGCAAAATGTATTAGTGATCCGGAAAAACTTTTCACGACTCGCAGCGGCGATTCTCTCTATACAAATGTGATCGATGAAAGTGAAAATCATATTGACGACGTCATCGTCACTGTTTTTCGCTCACCTCATTCATACACCGGTGAAGACCTTGTAGAAATTCATACACATGGTTCGACGTTGATCATTGACCTCTTGCAAAACCTCTTAACCTCAAACGGAGCAAGGCTTGCAGAGGCAGGGGAATTTTCGCGACGTGCATATATGCACGGAAAAATTTCATTGCAAGAACTGGAATTACTCACTCTACGTATCGACGCATCCAGTGAACGCGCCCTGTCGAAAGCGCAATCACTTGTTGCGAAAAAATATGAAACGCTCAGATCCGTTTATGATTCATTGATCGGATTACTTGCTCAGGTAAATGCGCAAATTGATTTCGGTGAATCAGATCTCGTGCAGATCGATGGATTGGAGGACCGAGTCCAATCCTTACGCACTTCATTGCAAATATTTCTCGAACAAGCTTCTAATAAATCTGTCAATAAAGGATATTATTCTGTTGCCCTTACCGGTCCGCCGAATGTCGGCAAGAGCAGCCTCTNNGATATTCCCGGCACGACGCGCGACTATCTTGAAGCCTTTATTATTATTGATGGATTCAGAATAAAGCTCATCGATACGGCAGGTCTTCGCGAAGCAACCGAAGAGATTGAATCAAAAGGAATCGCTTTAGGTAAATCGGCAACCGAAGAAGCGGACCTCACATTACGCATTACCGACCCGCAAAGCCGTAATATAAACGCATTACAGGGTGAAATTCTCATTCATAATAAATCCGATCTTGATCATTTTAAGAAATCCTTATCTATATCTGCAAAGACTGGGGAAGGATTGGATTTGTTAATTCACTTTCTCCGTGAACATTTATTAAGTTTCGACTTGCAATATTCAAGCTATTATATTTCCGATTCCGAACGAAGCCTTATCGGTCAAGTGTTAAGTACCCTCGCTAAAGTATTATCATTAAATGATATTACTCTTGTCGCTGAAGATTTCAAACAAGCGGCTGATACGATCTCTTCATTACTCGGATATAATATCGGAGAAGACAGCCTAAATCACATATTTCTAAAAATGTGCATAGGAAAATGATGATTATTAATATTTCTTAGTTTATATTTAATCTTTATAACTCCGTTCCACGTGGAACATTTATTCGCTGATATAATTGTCGTAGGAGGAGGCCATGCAGGTATCGAAGCTGCATCGGCCGGCCATCATATGGGGTTGAAGGTTCGACTCCTATCCCTGCACGCCGATAAAGTCGGCGAGTTATCTTGTAATCCGGCAATTGGCGGAACTGCTAAAGGGCAAGTTGTAAAAGAGATAGATGCACTCGGCGGCTTAATGGGCGAAATTGCTGACGAATGCACTTTGCATTTTAGAATGCTCAATAAGTCGAAAGGTCCGGCGATCTGGTCTCCAAGAGCACAAGTATCAAGAAGCCAGTATCCAAAGATCGCGCAAAGAAAACTTCGGGAATTGGATCTGGAAATGGTCGTTGAAGCCAGAGTTGAGAAGATCTGGATCGAAGAAGGAAGAGTTAAGGGAGTTGTCTTGTCGGACGGCTCCAAACTTGCTTCAAAAGCTGTAATTATTTCCGCAGGTACATTTCTCAATGGCGTCATGCATACCGGTCTGCATAAAACCACCGGCGGTAGGTTTGGTGAGGATCCTACATCTTTAAGAACTGAACCTGATGGAGTTTTATCTTTGCAAACTTATAGATTAAAAACAGGCACCCCACCAAGAATTTCCCTTAAAAGCATAAATATTAATAACTTAGAGGTTCAAGCCGGTGATGATGAAGTCATTCCATTTTCATCACGAAGTAAGGTTAATCCTGAAAATAAGATTCATTGCTACATTACATATACGTCTGAGGTAACGCATTCTGAGCTTGCTAAGGGATTCGATGAATCACCGATGTTTACCGGAATCATAAAGGGAAAGGGACCAAGATACTGCCCTTCGATCGAAGATAAAATTACGCGCTTCCCAGAAAAGACTCAACACCATATTTTCCTTGAACCTGAAGAAGAAAATAGCGACGTAGTGTATGTTAATGGTTTTTCCACCAGTCTTCCTGCTGATGTTCAGTTAATGGCTTTGCGAACAATTCCCGGATTAGAGAATGTCGAAATGCTCCGTTCGGGTTATGCAGTAGAATATGATTACTTTCCCGCTTTCCAGCTTTATCATACTCTCGAAAGTAAATTTGTTGAAGGGCTTTATTTTGCCGGTCAGGTAAATGGCACTTCAGGTTATGAAGAGGCAGCGGCTCAAGGACTAGTGGCAGGAGTCAATGCCGCTGCAAAGATCAAAGGAATGACAGATTTTGTTATTGGCAGAGAAGAGGGTTATATCGGAGTTCTCATAGACGATCTCATAAATAAAGTTCAGGAAGAACCTTATAGGCTTTTTACTTCAAGCGCTGAGTATAGGCTTATTCTCAGACAGGATAATGCTGACCTTCGCCTTTCCGAAAAAGCTAAAGAATATGGTTTAATAAGCGATTCAGACTATGAAAAAGTACAGGAAAAGAAACTACTTCTCGATCAGTTGCTTTCCTGGACAGATACGGAAAAAGTAATAGCTTCATTGAATCCTACTGTCCGCCAGACTGCCAGATCTTATATGGTAAGCCAGGGCAATGGGATAGAAGAACTACTGCGTAAGACTGCTAGTCCAACGGATTTTACCAATTTAATACTGAATAATCCTCTCCTTATCCAGCTCGCAAATACTGAGATAAAGTACGAAGGATACGTAAAACAGCATCGGCAACAGATCGAAAGATTTCGTTTAAGCGAATCGCGCCCAATACCAAGGAATTTTGTTTTTAAAGAACTAAGAGCATTAAGCACCGAAGCACGGGAAATTTTTGAGAAGGTACGACCTGAGACGATCGGTCAGGCATCACGGCTGCCTGGAGTTGCACCAACCGACATTTCTATCCTAATGGGCGCCTTGAATTGATGTGCCACGTGGAAACTCCGAATCTTCTCAAGATATAATATATCATACGTCATATAAACTATTAAGTTTCAAATAATTTGTGAATAATATCCTTTTTGATGAATTAAACGATCTTGCTACCGAGCAAAGAAACACTAACTCTATGAATTTAGATGAGTTAAGCAT
>PLXB01000384.1 GCA_003151215.1 Ignavibacteriota bacterium | reverse complement strand
TCTGAAAAATAACTATTGTTTTGGTGCAGTCGTCATCGTTGAATCTTCGGGAAAGGGCAGTGGTTTCGGAGCTGCATGATGCGATTCGAGTTCTTTGATCTTAAATGTTGTTCCGCGTAAAACTTTGATTGGTTCACGTTCAAAGGAAAGGTGGCGTACGATCTCATTCTTGATGATCTCCGTATCGATATGCAGATCCATCTTTGCAGTATCGACGGAGGTGCCACTGGCAGGAATGCCATCCTTCATAATTACCGTACCATAAGAACCGCCGGTAAAATGTTCAACATTCATCGGGAATGCAATTCCTTCAAGGTAGTCGATCTTATCCGGAACATCGGTAAAACTTCCGGAATAATTAATTTCATTACTTTTTTTATGAGCCGTGAGTTTCCGAGTTACGTGAATTTCCGTCATCGTATATGGAGTTTGCATTTTTCCTTTATTCTCGTCTCCTATAGCGGCAATCGCGCCGAAGCCCTGTTCAAGGAGCTGACCGATTCGGAGCGAATCCGAAAAAGACATCATCGCATGAAGCATATCATATTCGAACGAACGGGCAATCGTTGCCAATTGAAACCCTGAAAGATTTTGAAAGTTTTTTACCAGCCCGTCAGAGCCCATAGTATAGTGTAATGTCTGCCCCAGGAATTGCGCTCTCGGTAATGCACGAATATCTTTCAGACGATTTTGCAGATCATAATCATTATTCGAGTTAAAGCGGAAAAATTCATTGCGATCTTCTATCTTTCCGACAATGATTCTTGTCGTAAACGAATCAAGAGTCGATGCCATTTGGGCTGAGCCGTCGGGATTTACTTTTTCAACGGTCTCAGTAAAATTATAAACTGACGTTCTTGTTGAGGGTTCGACCATTTCAGGATCGACTTGGGAAGTCTGCTGCTTAATAAACAACACTTCCGTCATCTTAACCGTATAACTATTGCCCTCGATAAATTTGAGCTTCAACGAAGTCTCTTTTTGCGCAAATGCAATAGTCTGAATAGATAGTACACTAATAGCAAAAAGAGCACATTGTATAAATTTCTTCATTCTTTCGTCTGTAATAAAAATTCTTGCTTTCTCTGTTCGAAAAGGGAAAAGGCTGCAAGCGTCATTCCGTCCCAAATAGAACCTGCTTTTACAAGTTCACAAAATGTTGAGTATTCAAGTTCAATAACTTCAAATTCTTCTGTGGCTTCAGGCTTAGCAGCGACTTTCTTTAACGAGCATGCCACAAAGATGTTACAAATTTCGTCCGTTACACCATTCATCGGATTGAACTCGCCGATCTTTATTAACACCTCTGCGACGATTCCGGCCTCTTCAAGTAATTCTTCCCGCGCTGATTCCTCAGTACTTGTATGAGGCTTTATCCCGCCGCCTATGAGTTCAATACCCTCGCGTTGGTTGAGATATCGGAACTGCCTGACGAGTACAATCTTACCTTCATCTGTTATCGGCACGATCATTACCGAACCCGGTGTATGAACAAAGTGATATTCCCCTTCCGATCCGTCAGGCTTTTCATAATAATCCTTCCGGTATTCCCACCAGGGATTCTTCGCCAAAAGGGCACTGCCGATCTGCCGAAGAGCTTTCAGCATACTTTAAAAGACAACTGAGATGGCATTTGGTTACAGAAAATCTTTGAAATAATCAAAAAAAGTATTTAAGAATCGGTAGAACGGCATTTAGTCCATTCATTTGGAGGAAGAGGACGGACTAAAGTCCGTGCCACTATATAAATAAAATTTACATCCCTAAATCTGCCAACTCCCCTTCAGTAAAGAAGAAAGCTATCTCACGAAGTCCGTTTTCTATAGAATCCGAGCCATGCACGGCATTCTCGCCTTTGCTCGTTGCATAGAGTTTACGAATTGTGCCGGCAGCAGCTTCGGCAGGATCGGTAGCTCCGATGACGCGGCGCCATTCGGCAATGCCGTTCTCTTTTTCGAGAGCGATCGGAACACATGCACCGCTTGACATGAATTCAACAAGGCTTCTATAGAACGGTCTTTCCTTATGAACTTCATAAAATTTTCCGGCACTGCGCTCAGACAGACGAGTCATCTTCATTCCGAGAAACTTAAATCCTTCTTGTTGAATATGAGCGATAATATTTCCAATATTCCCGGCTTTGACAGCGTCGGGTTTAAGAATACACAGTGTTTTTTCGATTGCCATTTTGTAGTCGTTAGAAAAATATATTTCAAATTTAAGATCATTTTTTTATTGGGGCACCGCTCGCCTTATAAGACCGAAAGCCACCTTGAATCGCCTTCGCATTCTTATATCCCATTTCATTCAAAAGCGCTGCGGTTCGCGGCCCGCTTGTACCGCCGCCGCAGTGGCAGAAGATTTCGGCATTTTTATCGGGGACTTTCTCTTCGATCTCATCTTCAACTTTTGACTTATGAATATGAATCGCACCGGGAATATGCCCCTCTACCCAGTTATCGTCATCACGAACATCGATGACAACGGATTTTGGGTTTGCCTTGCGAT
>PLXB01000086.1 GCA_003151215.1 Ignavibacteriota bacterium | reverse complement strand
AAGCTTGCCCTTACCGAAGAAAACCCAACGATCAAGCCTTATGATGAAGCCACCTGGGCGGAGCTTGACGATGCGAAGTTTGCACCGGTCGAATTATCTTTGGGAATGCTTGATGCATTGCATACACGCTGGGGAATGTCCTTACGGAAATTAACTCCGGAACAAAGAAAGAGAACGTTCAATCATCCCGAATCCGGAGTCTGGAGCATTGAAAAGAATGCAGCAATGTATGCCTGGCATGGAAGGCACCATGTCGCACATATTAAAGGATTGCGCGACAGAATGGGTTGGTAAATTTTATTTAGATAGAATCATCATCTTCGACAATGAAACGCTCGGAGTTATCATTTTACATATATATACACCATTAGCTAAATTCCTGGCTTCGAATTTTGCGGAATATTCTCCCGCATCGACAGTTCCGTCGAAAATTGTCTCCATACGACGCCCTAAACCATCGTAAATACTAAGTTCAACAGAAGTACGTGAGCCCACCCGAAAATCGATGGTGGATGAACCTGTAAATGGATTTGGATAATTCTGCGAGAGAGAAAGATTGGGGACTTGTGCAGTCATACCGGCAACACCGGAACTGGTTTGATCCGTTGCGAATTTAAATGCACGGTAACTATAAACTCCGGGATCAAAATTGATCTCCAGCGCTGTCGTACCGTCGGGTTTGACTTCCGTAACTGCAACATTGTCGCAAGAGCCCCACCCTATCAGCCTGTTACCGTTATCGAGCTGCTGCACATTCCCCATGCTGCTGCTATAAATGTCAGGGTCGTGATGGTATTCCCATACTTTAGTCGCTATTTTGGCTTGTTCATCGAGATGATATTCTACTGCCCTGGAAGTTGGTTGGGAAGTAGGGTGAAATGTTCCGTTATCGAACATGAGAATGTTTCCATTTTTAAGACGCCGGGCCGAATGCTGATGCGAAAACAATAGCGAGTCTCCCTCAAAAGTAAATTGATTGTTCTTCCCGCCCCAACGCCAGATAATGTGACCGTCCTTTCGACTGATTTTTGTTATTTCATCTAAATTTCGGGATGAGAGAAGAAAGGAAGTATCCGAATCAAAATCAATTGAATTACAATGCGTGATATCCAGGGTCGGTGAAGCAAGATTCTCAAATGTAGGATCTGTAAGAGCAAAATGATCCCGGGACCGCCATTCGAAAATAAGATTTTTTGCAGAATCGAATTCCTGGATGACACCAGACATTACAGTAGCATTACTATCACCACCCGGAACAATTTTCCGCATATCGATTTGTTCGATCAGTTGAGCAATAAGCGCATAACCTCCGCCTGATAAAAATACTAAATCATGATCATCGGTCGGGTAGCCGTTTGCCGCAACAAAAGTATCCATCACGCTATAATTTGAATCCATACCGTAAAACTTAAAATCAGGACCAAGTTTTCCGGGATGGTTATCGAGATAGGTAAGAATCCCGTTAGGCTGTAATTTAAAATCTGTAGCAAATGTCGTCCGTGTATTACGATCAAATATTATATTCCCAAAATTATCAATGATCAAAAGGTATGTACCGGTTTTGCTATTCCCGCCCGCAAAATCGGCAAGATATATATTCCCCGGTGCAGGGTTATTGTATTTCGTAAAGCGGATTGCAGGAAAATCAGAGGGAAACGTATCAACGATAGTAGTACTGCTTTTTATCCACGGAACTGCTTCGTTCGAAAAAAACTTTGATGAACCGTCTTGCTATACAGGAATAGGTATAGAAGGCATTCCTATTTTCGCAATTTGGAAACTCAGCGAGTATGGCATCGTTTCTTTCCCCGATGTACAAACAAACGGTGCGATATTTATCTGAATATTTTCTTCACTTTCAAAAAAATTATCGACAGTAAAGATCACTGTACGCCCGTCTACTGATAGGGCGATCTTGGCGGTATGAATACCGGTCGATGAACCATTGATCGTAAATGTCCCGGTTTGGATAAGAGAACTTATGAGGGGTTCGCCGTAACGTATTCCTATACTTGTTTTTTCGCTGACTCCTTTGGCGTTAGATAAAGGATAAGTATATTCGACAGGCACTTGTGAGTAGGAGGGAAGAGATAGGCAACTTATGCTGAAAATAACGCAAAGAGCACAGATTAGCTTTGTCATTTTGATTTAAGATTTATCTCGAAAGTATTATCATACGAGAAATTGAAGCAAAAGGTGTGGTAAGTTTACACATATAAAAACCGTTCGGTAAATTCCCGGCGTCAAATTTCGAAGAATAATCTCCTGCATCGACAGTGCCGCTAAAAAGTGATCTCACTTCTCGTCCCAAGGCATCATAGACGATCAAGGTAACCGGAGTGCGCTCGCTCATCTTAAAACCGATGACCGAAAATGAAGAGAATGGATTTGGATAATTTTGTTCGAGAGAAATCGTCGAAGGTATCGGCTGCGAAGCAACATTTGATCTTAATTGATCATCTGTAAATTTGTATATCCGGTAGTTATAATCACCAATGGGCAATCGCATTTCCCATATCGTAGAGCCATCAGGCTTTACTTCCGTTGCCGCAACACTATCGCAAAGTCCCCAACCGATGAGTGTATTGCCGTCTGCAAGCCTTTGGACACTTCCCATTGCAGAGGAAAAGACATCAGGATTGTGGCGGAACTCCCACACTTTCGTAATAGTCTTCGCACTCTGATCTACTCCATATTCCAGTGCTCGTGAAAAAAACACTTGAGCGTTGCGGAAATTCCCATTGTCAAAAAGCGTCATGTTGCCATCGGGCAGAAGACGAACATGATGCTGATGCGAAAATGGAATCGTATCGTTCGTCAATGTAAATTGATTATGCTTTCCTCCCATACGCCATATGATGCTTCCGTCTTCGGAATTGATCTTTGTTATTTCATCCAAACTGCGCGAGGATAAAAGAAAAGTGGTATCGCGTATATCGAACTCGATACTATTGCAATGGACGCAATCGATCGTATGTGATGTCAGGTCTTGATTGGTTGCATCGGCAATGTCAAAATGATCTTGGGTACGCCATTCGAAGATAAGATTCTTATCGATGTCGAATTCCTGTAAAACAAAATAGATCACTTCCGCTGCGCTATCACCGTCGGAAATAACATTCCGCATATCTGTTTTCTCCGTATAATATGCCAAAAGAGCGTAGCCGCCGAAAGGCAGCATGGAAAGTTCATGGTAATCGGTTGTATATCCGTTCGCCGCTTCGAAGCTATCGACTTTGATGAAATTCGAATCGACGGCGTAGAACTTCGATACGGAAATGTCGTAATAGGTATAGAGCCCATTCGGCTGCGGCCGAAAATCATACGCGCCTCCGGGATAGGTACTATGTTGAAAAAGTACATCCCCGCTATTATCTAAGATCATTGCATACGGCCCGTACTCTTTATTGATATAGGTAAAATTCGTGAGATAAAAATTTCCCGCAGATGGATCGCCATTGTTCGTTACCTGTAGAGCGGGGAAATTAGATGGCAAGGAAACCGGTAGTTCATGTGATGATAATGGCGTCTCCTCAGATGAATGATATTCCATTTCGTTCAACGAATTCGGAAGAAATTTCGACTTCGAAATCTGGAATGTAAAACTATATTGAAGACTTGTTTTTCCTGAAAGGCACTGCAGTGAACTTATAGTAACAAGAACCTTCTCACCGCCATAGAAAATATTAGCAGGAGTGAAAATGACGGTGCGCCCGTAACCGGCAAGAATCACTTTTCCCTTATGTATGCCGCTTTTCGAACCGGTGACGGTAACAGCTGAACTCGTAAGCAGAGATCTCGAAAGCGCTTCGGTATAACGGATGCCGATGGCTGTTTTTACGGAGACCCCCACTGAGTTACGCCAAGGATACGTATATACGACATGCACTTGCGAATTGGATATTCCGGCCGAGCAGCAGAGTGCGAAAAACAAACCAAGGGTAGAAAAAAAACGGAGATGCGGCAGTTTGGTCAGCATAATTTATTTCGATAATATCATGATTCGCGTTAACGTAGCTGAAAGAGTACTGATTTTATAATAATACGATCCGCTTGGCAGATTGCTTCCATCGAATGTTGAAGTATAGTTTCCGGCATCAACCATACCGTTATAGAGCGTTTTAATCTCTCTTCCAAGTGCATCATAGACTGCGAGGGTTACTGAAGAACGGGTTCCGATATGGAAGTTAATGGTCGATGACCCTGCGAAGGGATTTGGATAGTTTTGTGAAAGGGTAATGTCCTGATCGGTAACCTGCAACGGCACACCCGATTTGAATTGATCTTTCGTAAATTTAAATGCACGGTAACTAAAGATTCCCGGATCGAAGCTAATCTCGAGCGCTGTAGAACCATCGGGTTTGATTTCGGTCACCGCATACCCGCTGTCGCAACCGCCCCAGCCGATTAACCTGTTGCCGTTATCTAGTTGTTGGACATACCCCATAATACTGCTATAGATCTCAGGATCGTGGTGATATTCCCAGACTTTTGTTGCGATCTTCGCCTGTTCATCCAGATGATATTCGACTGCCCGGGAAAAAGGCAGCGGTGTCGGGTGAAACATTCCGTTATCGAACATAGTGATGTTCCCGTTTTTTAATCGACGAACCGCATGTTGACGGGAAAAAAGAAGTGAATCGTTGATGAACGTAAACTGATTATTGTTTCCACCCCATCGCCAAATAATATGACCATCTTCTCTGCTGATCTTCGTCACCGTNNAAAGAAAAATCCGTATTGGTCATATCTGATATGGCAAAGTGATCTATCGTTCGCCACTCAAAGATGAGATTTTTAGCGGAATCAAATTCCTGAATGATGCTCGCCACAATAGTTGTATTGCTATCTCCCGTCTGTCCTTTCGGTACTAAATTACGCGTATCGAGCTGCTCATCCATTTGTGCGATCAAAGCATAACCGCCTCCGGGTAAGAAGATCAGTTCATGATCATCGGTAAGATATCCATGTGCCGCTTGGAATGTATCAATAACTTTATAGTTGGAATCCATACCATAAAAGCAATATCGAAAATCAGTACTGTCTATTCCCAGATCATTATCAAAATATGTGAGAAGTCCGTTGGGCTGCATCGTGAAATCCGTAGCGTAACTGGGCCAGGTGCTGCGCTCAAAAAGGACATTCCCTTCATTGTCCAACTCTATAAGATAATTGCCTTTGTCATTATTGGTCGCTTTAAAATCAGCGAGATAAATATTGCCGGGAGCAGGATTATTATTCTTCGTAATATAGATCGCTGGAAAATCAACCGGAAGGGTATCATTCACCATAACACTTGACTTGATCCAGGGCGACCTGAAGTCAGGATTCGAAGAAGTAGCCATAGATCCTAGTGATCTCATTACGTAATTATACGGAATATTTTTTGAACCTGAGATCTGAAATGTAAATGAGTATGGCGTTGTATTCTTTCCGGACAAACATGAGAGTGAACCAATAACTACTTCGACCTTTTCTCCGTATAAAAAAAAGTTATCCGGAGTAAAGATCAGAGTACGGCCATCTAATGCCAGGGTTATCTTCCCCATATGAACTCCGCTTGATGATCCGGTAATAGTGAAATCACTTTTTTCTAACGAGGATCGCATAATCGCTTCGCTGAAACGTATACCGATCGTTGTTCTTGAAGGATTCTCAGTGGAGTTAGGAACAGGGTAGCTATATACTGCACTCACGAAATTATTTCCGGTCTGCGGCTGAACGTCAGCACAGATCGCTATGCTCAAAAAAAGCACTATAAACTTCGGGCTACAAATAACACTCACTCTCATAGATCTCTAAACGGAATTTCCGCATCTAAAAAAATAGAATCTCTTAACTGTCTTATACTATAAACTTATCTGAAAAATTATATAGCAGTTTTACAATCAGTATATAAGAGAAAAACACGTCTCAATAGTTTAAATGCAATCAATTATTTCCGAACTATTACCATTTTCACCGCCGATTCGCCGTTCTCATAAAGCCTGCAAAAATACATGCCACTCGGAAGATCATGAACCTCGAGATCAAATGAATACTTACCTGCACCGGAAATTTTTTGAGTCAAGGTACGCACAGTATGCCCCAAGACATTGATGAGTTCGATCTTCGCAAGCCCCTGGTCAACAGCAAAAAAAGTAATGGTCGTCGCATTTAGAGCTGGATTCGGATAGATGTTTTCAATACCAAATGAATATATTTGTCCGGCATCCTGAACAGCAGCTAAGTTTGGTATTTTGAACCGGTAAGCACGATAACTGATTGTTCCGTGAGGAAGAGAAAGTTGGAATACGACATCGCCTCCCGAAGTCACTTCCATTGCGCACGGTGAACTGACATTTCCCATTCCGATGAATGTATTCCCATTATCAAGTCGCTGCACGCTTCCGGCCGCATTGATATAGGGAAGATTTGTAAATTGCCAGAAAGCCGTTGCCGTATGATGAATTTCATCCAAATCATATTCCATTGCCCGAGAACTTGGGGCAATTGTTGGAATGCCTTGGGAGTATATTGAATGAAAATCCCCGTTATCCATCATCGTGATATGTCCGCTTTTTATTCGCCGAACATGGTGCTGATGAGAGAATTGAAGCGTATCACCTAAAAAAGTAAACTCATTATGCTTACCTCCCCACCGCCAAATGATATTACCGCTATCGCGCCCTATTTTTGTCACTTCGTCCATATTTCGGAATGAAGCAATAATATTGCCGTCAGTATCGGTTTGGATAGAGTTAATATGGGCAAAGTCAAGGAAAGCTAACGTCGTATCTTCATGCGTTTCATCGCTCATTTTGAAATGATCAAGGGCATTCCACTGGAAAATAACATTCTTTGATCCGTCAAGTATCTGAATAACATTATCATAAACGATTACATTATCGATCAGTACCGGATTCACCGCTACTAACATTGCTCCGCCATTGGGCAGTAGTTCAATATCATGCGTGTCGGTCTCCAGCCCGTTTCCGCATTTGAAACTATCGATAACTTTATATTGCAGATCCATTTCATAAAATTCTTGTCTGGCGACATCGGGGTAGGTGAGAGTATTATTCGACTGAAGTCTAAAATCTGCAGTTGTGGCTCCATCTTGTCCAATTTCATTAAAAAAAAGAGGGCTGCCTGTATTATCCGAAATGGACACGAATGCAAATTGTACTGTGGTCTGAGCGGTCGCAGTACCAATGAGACCGAGAAAAACATATCCCGAATCCGAACCGTCAAAATTACGATCTACGGTAAGCTGTGGAAAATACCATGGCAAAGTATCGGAAGGAACTTGCTGTATTTCCTGAGATGGTCTCTTTAAGTCGGCTTGATCTCGAAATGCTTTATTTTTTCTTTCTTCGCTTTCAGAAAGATTCTTCCTCCAAAATGCTTGTTCCGACTCGGTCATTGATGTAATACGAAAACTGTAAGTAGTCCCAGGTATATCGGCTCCTAACCATGTGAATGTTACTCTTACGTTCTCACCTAAGGTAAAGGGGATATCCGGCTTAAAAATGACAGTTTCCTGATCGTCAGCGGTCACGATTTTTCCCAAATGAATCCCACTTAAATCACCTTTGACAATGAAAGAAAGATCTGATGCCTGAAAATGTCCCAAAGTTTTGTTCAAGTGAAGGATCAATGTCGTTTGAGGTTGAACATAAAGATCACGATCCTTCGGAAATTGATAGATAATAGGATCTTTTAAACTTTTAGGAACTTGAGGAATGAGAGCGGATGGAGGGAAATCAATGCTTTTGTGACCTTCATACGGCTTGTTTATCACTTGAGAGTGAACGCTGCCGTATAATAACGCCATTATGAAGAGAAATCGGACAAAATAAGAGATCTTATGAGGCATCTTGAAGTAATACAATATCGCCTTTTCAATAACCGCAATCTTGCAGAATCCCCAGCCGATCCCCAACAGACCTGCAGATAATGCACCAAAGAGATGACACGATAAACCCTTCGTTTGTTTCACTCAGAAAAAAATAAACAAAACGCGCTCCGAAGAGCGCGTTCTAATCATGCATCATCCTTCTTCTGTATCAGACCAAACTTTATTGCATGCTTGCCTTATCTTCAACATGCTGTGCTATTGAGATCGTAGTTACTGCAAAATCCTTATCCATTTGAACTGTTTTCGAAGCTTTCGGAGTCTCAATCAACTCGTCTTGAGTGATAATGTCCTGACCTTCGAGATGTACCCAATACTTCTTATTAGCCTGTAATATCACCAGATAACTTCCGCTTTCACTATTAGACTTGCTTGCCGTTATCTCTAAAGCTTTATCTCCGGCAGCACGAACGCTTACCTTTACAGAATGAGCCTTACCATTTTGCTGATTCCGAACGACTCCTTTAAGCACCACAACCGCTTTCGAAAATTGCGCCTGAGCTCGCGATTCGCCGAAGAGGCTGAAAGCCAATCCGATTATCGTTATCACTGCTACTTTCGTTACTTTGCTCATTATCTTGTGGATTTTAAAGCCTTTTTGTATATTTTTTAGCTCAATCAAATCGCTTATGCTGTTATATATGCAAAAAATCATGCCAAACTATCAGGAAATCTGATAAATATTATGGAAATACTATAAGGAGGCAAAAAAAGACGGATTTGAATAAACGAGAGGCTCTACGGAAGTTATTTTGCTTTGAACTCATGGACCAATTCCTGAGCCACTGCATAACTCGATTGCTTATGGGCAGCAACGTTGATCAATCTTTCTTCCAATTTCTTCCTGCGTTCGGAAGTCCAAAAATCAACACGTAGAAGACTTTCGACCAACTCGATCACGCGATTTCGCTCTCTTTCGATCCTGCGATTATCTAAAGTATTTGTTTTCAAAAGATGTTCTTTATGACGTTCAACTTCGGTGAGCACTTCCCCTATTCCTTTGGCTTTACTGGCTACTGTGCTCAGAACATCCGGAATCCACTCATCTTCGGCATGAGTGATACGGAAAGTGAGAATTGTCTTTAGCGCACGGACTGCCTGTTCGGCGCCTTCGCGGTCGCTTTTATTGAGAACAAAGAAATCGGCGATCTCCATCAACCCGGATTTCATTGCCTGAACGGCATCACCGGATTCAGGCACGAGGACGACAATAGTCGTATCGGCAGCTTTGGCAATATCAAGTTCGGATTGGCCTACTCCGACCGTTTCAAAAATGACAATATCAAATCCGGCAGCATCCAGAATATCGGCAGCATCTTTCGCTTTTGCCGAAAGACCGCCGAGCGAGCCGCGTGTTGCCATCGAACGCACGAAGACTCCCTTATCCATTGAAATATCCTGCATCCTGATCCTATCGCCAAGCAACGCTCCGCCGGTGAACGGGCTGGTCGGATCAATTGCGATAATGCCGATAGTCTTGCCTTGCTTCAGAAGCGCTTTCGTCATCTCCGATGTTAGCGTGGATTTCCCAGGTCCAGGAGGACCTGTAATGCCGATCCGATATGCATTCCCAAGTTTCGGGGCTATCAGATGCAGTAGCTCTGCTGCCTGCGGAGAATCATTCTCAACAATAGTTATCGCCTGCGCAACAGCGCGGCGATCTTTTTGGGAAATACGTTCGATGAGGGATTGAATATCCAAAAATGAAATCATCCAGAGAACAAATTTACGGCTTTCGGAAGAACCTAACAACGCTTTCCCGTAAATCCTGTACGTCTTATACTTCTTTCCATTCATCATTTCGATAGTGCGATTCATCATGTCGTTATCTTCGAGAATCCATGATGCTTCGCCGAACTTATAGCCTTTCTTTTCGGCAATTTCTATTGTCTTGCGATAGAACATCGCGTCAATGCCCCTTCCCCGATGCTCTTTAGCAACGCCTAAGGTAAGAATACGGATAGTATCGATCGCTTTCTTTTTGGTGAAGAGATTCCAAACACCTATCGGAAGATTCATGAAACCGCGCGGTATTCTCGGGCCTGCATGAAACGCTTGATTAATATCGGGGATCGAAAGCGCGAAGCCGATCGTCTCCCCGTTTTTTTCTGCAAAGAAAATAAGATCGGGATCATAGACCGGTTTCAGATCGCCGGCAAGGAAATCGAACTCTGCATCGGTCATAGGAATAAAGCCCCAGTTCTTTTCCCAGACGGCATTATACAACTCTTTGATTCGCTTTACTTCGTTGGTAAAATCTTTTTTATTGAACGAGCGAATGGTGATCCCTGCCCGCATTTGCATCGCATCGCTTACGCGAATGAGCTTTTCAGAACGCGAAGTATCTGTTGAAAGCAGCCACGCGTAGACATCTTTAGCTTTCGAGTATCCGTTTTGTTCGATGAGATCAATATAGTATGGCGGGGCATAGGTCATCAGTAAGACCGGAGGCATGCCGAATCCATCGATGAGTAACCCGACCTCATCATTGGTTGACGGATTCTCCGGACCGAAAACTTCCGTCATTCCCTTGCTTCGCAAAAATTCTTCGGCTGCGTCAAAGAGTGCCGAAGCAACGCGCACATCGCTGATGCATTCAAAAAAGCCGAAGAATCCGGCTTTATCGTGGTGGAAAGAATTGTGGTGATGATTAACGATCGCAGCAATACGTCCCTTGATCGCTCCATCTTCTTCCGCAAAGAACCAAGCTACATCGGCATGCTGATAGAAAGGATTTTTTTTCTCATCGATGAGCTTCGTCCTATCCATCTCCAACGGCGGCACCCAGTTCGGATCGCTGCCATAAATATCCCAGAGGAAGCGGACAAATTTCAGCTTATCTGTTTTGGATGTGATCCGGCGTATAATCAGAGCCACAATAAATTTTCCTGTAGAATTAATTATTCAAGAGTGTCGTCGTTTCCTGAATGATCTTATTTTCTTTCTCCGTCAAAGAGATCGACTTTTCAATTGCCTCATCGACTTTCATCCTATCAGCAGAAACCTTGCTCTCAAAATTAAGATATTTTTCGTTCGCCGATTTATCCGTATTAAAGGTTACATCATTCCCATTGCGTTCCATCGGCACCGTTTGCAGAAAGACCAGTGCAAAGCGAATATCGGTGATCATGACGGAGAGATATTGCGAATAGAGAATAAATGCCGAGGATTCCTCCTTATAGGCTTTCAGAAAATTTTCCAGCGATCTTTTTTCTTCTTGTTTATTCATCAGCGTCTCAAACCCTTTGACACTATCGGAAAACAGACGAAGATTCTTATTTATTTCTGAGCGATGTGATTCGAGAAATTTCAAATATTTTCCGGCCTGTTCAATATTGGTTTTTATTCGTACCGAATCCAAGCTCTGTGGCTCCAGGGGATGCATGTCTTCGAGTTCATCCTGCAGCGCTTTGAAGCGAACATTCCGGTGATTCAGTGCTATGATCGAACGGTACAGACATCCTAATGCCTTGAACCTGACGCTATCAGGTGTCTCTTTCGGCTGAGCAAAAACGGCAGTTCCGAAAAGATCAGATAATAAAAGCAGCAGAAGAAAAGTCGTCAGATATCGGAGCTTCGGTTCCGGGGGGGGCGGGTCTGATTCTTGCCATCTGTTCTCTAAATATTTCATACTCTTATTTCTTTATTGAGCCATAGGCCTTTTGCATAATGGAACTTGCATCGATCGTTGCTTTTTGCGAAGCAGCGCTGGCATTTATGAGCCGTTTATTGCTTTTTTCTACCGCTTCAATAAGCTCAGAATATTTTTCGTATTCCTTTTTATCGGTGAATTGAAGTTTTGTATCCTGAATGGTCATCTTTGAAGTTTCAATAAAGAGGAGCACGGCATTGATATTGGTAAATACTTTTGTCAGAGCCAGCGTGTATTTATCGAATGCATTCTGATCCATCTCATACGCTTCGATAAAATCCTTTAAAAAAGTTGCCTGGTGGCGCGAAGGCATTTTTTCTCTAAGAGAATTTGCCGAATCCTCGACTTCCTGTCTCTGCTTCCCGCTCAGCGAACGATAGACTTCCAGATAGTTAAGAAAATCTTTGACTTTCTCTCTATTCTTAGGAACAACCTCTTTGGCCAGCGAAGTAATTTCGAGCGGCTTTACGGCATTGATCTTTGCCAGTTCCTCATTAAATCGTTGGGCGCGAATATTCAGCGAGGCCATCGTGCTATCGATCAACTGTGATGCCCGCAGACTCAGCGCATCCGGATCGTCTTGTGCCCGTAAAGCGTCAAACGTAAATATAAGGATAACAACAGCGAAAAAAGATCGAAGCATTGTAATTTATGATTAATGGTCGAATACTATATACAAACAAATTGAAGAAAAATATCCCGTGAATTAAAATGTGTATCGCAAGTGCGCAGTCGGCACGAATCCATAGGTTCCGTCGGGATATTGCCGCTTCTGTAGCTCACCTTCTAAATGTATCGGCGTATTATGATCTCTTGCAAGCAGTGCGGCATCGATCGCCGAAAGAACTCGGTTCAAAAAAAGTCCATACAGAAAATAATCCGCGACTTGATACTGGTAGTTCAGATTTGCGCGCATGAATGCAGCACGCTCATAATCAGGCGAGAACTCCGGTCCTGTACCGATAAAATCTTTCCATCCAAGCCTGAATTGGATATATTTCGAGATAATCTCATAATATTGCTGCGTCCCTTTCTGCGGAAGTTGATGTGTAAAATTCAGGAAGCCAAGACTATTGAGCAAATTTTCAGCTTTATTGATCTGCGAGAAGTCGTTAGAGTTTTTTATGAGATCGCTATCGGGCCGCTGGGCCAGCTGAAGCAAACTATTGAGCGAATCGGAATATATTTTCGGCGACCAATTCGCATCGCTAAATGCCTGAAAAGCATTCGTCGAATCGTCACCGCGAGCGATGAAATGATACCGCTCATACCATAATCCTGCATCGAGCGCCGTAAAGATCAGTCCACGCCAGATCTGATCGCCGACATAATATTCCCCTAAACCGGGAAGAACAAGCGAAAGCATCGCCGCTAAAAGCCCGCTTTTATGAGACGGTTGTATGACTTTTGTATCTCCTTCAAGTCCGGGGATTTGCTGAGATGGTAATGGAGCAACAGAGCGGAAGAATTCGTCATCATTGATCGCCTCTTTTCCCAATACGGCGGGTTTGGGCAGCAGATCGTCCCGAAACTGTGCGACGGCACGTTGATTGAACGTGCCACACATAGCAAAAATGAGCACAAGGAATGTGCTCATCTTCATGAATCTGGACGTTTCGGAAAACACAGATTTAGTCAGTATATTTTTTATTTCCTTCTCCGATAAACCTACCACTTAATGCCCAGACTGAATCGGAGCGTATTCGCAAGCGGGTGATTCGCATCGAAGGTATCAATGTAGCTGAAATCGAAATTATACACATCATATTTTAACCCTGCGCCGAACGTCAGGTAATTTCTGCTGCCCACGGCAGAACCTTCGGTATAATAACCGGCTCGCAGAGCCAAAAGCTGGTCATACCAGTATTCCGTTCCGAATGAAAACATCAGCGATTTTCCCGTCATGTAATCCCATGCCGTGATAAAAGCTCTCGGTAAGTTATCGGAAATACCGGTAGCCGAATCACGATGCACAAGTAGTTTTGCCACATCGAAGGCAAGCATCAGATCATTATACTCATCTTTAATGATCTTATATGAAGTGCCGACGCGCAATATCGTCGGAATCGGATCAGCTTGTGCCAGATCGACATATTTGATTTTCGGACCGATATTGGCAATATTGATTCCAAAAGCAAGACGATTCCCAAGCTCTTCGATATATGTCGAATCCGGACGCCACATAGCACTGATATCAAAGCTAACCGATCTGCCGATACCCGTTGTTTTTTCCTGTCCGACTGTGAGCGGTGAAAGAGAGGATTGTATATAGCGGACAGTTCCGCCGAATCCCCAATCAGGAGAAAGTTTTGTCGCATACGATAAAGCGATTGAATATTCGAACGAATGGAAGGTTCCAAGCGGATCGGGGGATTGCTCAGTCGTATAGATGAACTGCCCGAGATTCAGGAAAATAATCTGCGCGCCGATCGTACCGCCGAAGTTCTGCTCGTCATTCCATTTGAATGTTATGTATTCATAAAAAAGATCGCTATTGAATTGCGGCAGCCATTGTGCATGAGTCAGGTACACTTCCTTACCGGTTTGGAAAGCAAGCCCGGACGGATTCCAATAAATGGCATTGGCATTATCGGCAATACCTGCTCCTGCATCGCCCATACCGCTTGCGCGTGCATCGGGCGAGATAAGCTGAAATGGAACGGCAGTCGTTTGCGTTTGTGAGCGAGCCGTGCCGAAAGCAAAAACTCCTGCGATGATACCAATGACTATTTTCTTGATCCTCAATTGCATGTCCTTTTTTCTCCTAAAAAAATTATTGTCTGCGGATGATGAACTTACCACCCTCGTTCGTTTGATTTGTCGTGAGACGCTCCCGCGCCGTCACCCGATAGATATATGCTCCGTCCGGCAGAGGCGTTCCAAAGTTATCGTTTCCGTCAAATGGAATACTCACGGAGTTTTGTGAAATACTTTGCGCCGAAAGATCGCGTACTTTCTGGCCGATAATCGTATAAATCGAAATCGTTACATCGACCGGACTTTCCGGCGACGACGGCTGCAAGAATGTAAAAAATGAATTCACATCATGAACCGGATTCGGAGTGATCGTCGTATTATAAAGCTCATAAGGCTGCACGTCGCGCGCCGTAAATTCTACCTGGGCGTAGGTCGGATTATCGAGAGCATCGAATGCCCGCACCTGCAATACATGTTTTCCGACAGGAAGTTTCGCCTGCTGGGTTGAAGTTCCGGTAGTATAATCATCCTGTTTTGAGACATACGTCGAAGCCAGATCGATCGCTCCGGCAGTCGAATCATCTGTCCAGGCAATAAAGGAATGTCCGATGCTTGCCGTTGAAGTATTGAGTCCGCTAATATCCGAAACATCGACGATGATCATGGAATTCACCGGCACGACGTCCCCTGATTTGAATGCACGCGAACCGATATATGGCACAAGCGACGGTCCCTGATGATCGGAATCTGCTCGCGCCGTATCGATGCCGTTGATGATAATGTTTGTATCCACTCCGAGCGCTGAATGAAAATTGTCCGAATACGCAAGCATGCTGATCTTTGCTCTGGAAGTATCGAATTTGATATCCTTGGATACAATGAATGTTGCCCGAAATCTTCCTCCAGTTACCGTCGAATTCCCGCGATAGAGGATCGGTCCATCGATGTCCCAATGATCGGTGATTGGCGCCGGAGTATTATTAGGAAAAGTCGAGGTCGCGGAAACATGGGTTGGAGCGTCGAAAAGCGTGACGGTTGTACTTCCGTTAAAATTTGCATCGAGATCGGAGCCATCGCAGACATTTGAAATATGTCCGGAGATCGTAAGTTGTGTCAGAGCCGGTATTGTTATGGGGGCATTCAATTCATTAGAAGGAATACCG
>PLXB01000468.1 GCA_003151215.1 Ignavibacteriota bacterium | reverse complement strand
AAGAGCTAACACCGTTTTTGGCATTAGTAAGCATCCAAAGTGCCGGGAGCCACTTGGTAAGGGAGAGAGGCGATTTTTCGAAGATCGTACCAACTTTGGCGCTGAACTGCTTCTTGCAACCGTAGCACTTCCAAATTTGACGCGTACTTAATTCATTGACGTGCTGAGACGAGCAACGTGGACACGTCACTTTCCCGTCCGGCCAGTGTAAGTTCTTTACGAACTCTACACACGTCCGGTTATCGGAGAAATATTGAATGNNCAAAGTTCCAGCTATTTCACTTTTAGATGAAATTATTTTTCAAGAGGGTTAGTTGCTGATCACATGGCTATTATGACCCTACCAAAGAGGCAGAAGGCAATTGCTGAACGAATCTCTGTGTTATTGGAAAGAAGAGGTTGGACCCAACGCGATCTTGCTCACCGGACAGGTATGAAGGATTCATTTATTAGCCGCGTTTTACATGCAGAGGCGAACCTCACACTTAAGACAATAGTCGCCTTTGAAAAAACATTTGGGGAATTAATAATATCAGTTGATAACAGCTGTTAATAAGTTGTCAACATTTGATGCATCTTATATCATTGNNAGACACTGAGCTTCTTCAAGAAATCAACAAGATGGTGGGCGAGCCGAGTGAACGCCCATGGATTGAGTTCAAACACAATAATAGTGATGGGCAGGTGATAGGCCAAACTCTTTCCGCGCTTTCAAACATGGCTGCCTACAGTGATTTGCCATACGGCTATTGTGTCTTAGGGGTAGAGGATCATACTCACGCTATTCTCGGCACCAGTTTAAAACGCGAGTCCTTGAAGCGTGGTGGTCAAGATTTGGGCTTGTGGTTTCAGCAAATGTTGTATCCACGCCCTGACTTAGAGATCAGAGAAATTGATCACCCTAATTGCCCGTCTGGTACTCAGCTTATTGTATTCAAAATAAGGGCGGCACATGGGCAGCCTCTTGAGTTTCAGAATATTCCGTGGGGCCGAGTTGGTAGTAATAATACTAAGCTTTCGAATTTACCCCATGTTGCTTCGAAAATTTGGTCTGCGAATCGTCAAGCGTCACATTTTGAAAACGAAGATGCGCTTAGTGGGCTGACGTGGGAGGAGGTAAAAAAGCTCATCGACATCAATCATTATTTCACGGCAGCGAGAATTTCAATTCCTGGTTCAGAAGAATCATATAAGAAAATTCTTGCCGCGAAAGGAATATTGAAATTCGATGGGCGATATTATAATATTACTAATCTTGGTGCGCTCACGCTCGCGTACGATATACTTTCTTTTCCGACAATCTCTGATCGACGAATACGAATAATTTGGTATGATGGTACTGATAAACTGGCAAGCCCCAAAGAAGATTGGGGGACTAAGGGATACGCCCTTGGATTGGATGGACTCATCGAATATCTTCTCGAAAGATTACCCAAGCGTATCGAGTTCTTGCTTGCGCAACGGCAGGTCATTCCCGTATACCCGAAAATAGTATTGCGCGAATTAATTCCGAACGCCATGATTCATCAAGATTTCAATGTTGCCGGAGGCAGACCAACGATTTCAATATATACTAATAGGATTGAAATTGAAAATCCCGGAAATCCGATCCTTGACCCTGATCGCTTTATTGATCAAGATGTCACCCGCAATCAACGACTCTCATCATTAATGAGAGAAATGCATTATTGTGAGCAACATGGCTCTGGTACTGATCGCGTATTAATGGCAATCACCATGAATCATTTGCCCCCGCCTCGCTGGAGTGTTGGAGAGGACAGGACTACGGCCACTATTATTGGCCCAAAAGATTTTGCAGATATGGACCGCGCCGACAAGATACGGGGTTGCTATCAACACACCGTAATTCAGTGGCTTAAGCTCGAAAAGACAACGAATACCACCGTGCGCGAGCGATTCCGTTTGGATAAAAATCAGTATCAAGTGGCATCAGGGATTATTGCGGATGCTATTGATGCAGGCAAGATCAAAGAAGCGGAAGGCATAACTTCCCGTCGCTATATGAGCTATGTTCCAATTTGGGCTTAAGCACTCAACGTGGGGTGATGTGGCGAATTCGTTCATTAAATTTCGCATCGAGTACCCTCTATATTGCCGATTCCGAGCTAAAAACGCAAGGGTGAGATAGGTCAGTAAATACCTGTCCGATTTTCTCATTTTGAATGAACAAATTCCTAACAAACACGCGGCAACTATATAAAACATTAGCAGGCACATAAAAGTGCCCGTTATGGCACCTTTTAATTCCGGGGACGTTATCACAATATAAATGCGACGTGTAGAACAGGCTTTCAGCCTGTCCGTGTGCTTTTAGCACGCTTGGTATGTCGAGGGCTGAAAGCGCGGACAGCCTATCTCAAAGTCTCTTTTGTCTCAAGGTGTGACTTCCTCCCATGGCGCGTGTTATCATGATATGCCGATAGCTGCCAAATCGTATTTATTTATGCACCTAAAGCGATTAATTACTCTTACTGTTTTCGCCGTGCCGATAACTGCAGGCGCGAATCGTTCCTGCGCACAGTGGGTACAGACGAGTGGGCCACGCCCGGTAATTCACACCGATAGAAAGGTTATTTCTCTATGGTCATCGAATACAAATGTATTCGCTGGAACGGCGGATGATAGCCTCTTTCTTTCCTCGGATAACGGAGCGATCTGGTTGAAGATCAACACCGCGTGGAAAAGCCAAACGCGCCTCATTGCCGTTAACGGCGCGAATCTCTTTGTGGTCACCGAAGGTAGTGGGGTATTTCTTGCGACGGACAACGGCATACATTGGACTGCGGCGAGTAGCGGGCTTTCTAACCTCGATATTCGTTCGATAACTGTGAGCG
>PLXB01000251.1 GCA_003151215.1 Ignavibacteriota bacterium | reverse complement strand
TAGTTTTAACCGACCGAAATTTGCGGCGTCAATTGATCGAAGGAGGTTTTGAACATTCAAAAAAATTTGACTGGGAAATCCTAGCTCCTCAATACGTTGCTCTGTATGAAGAAGCAATTTCAGGGCATAATAAAGGAATAGTCTTCTATCCGTGGTCTGCCCTTTCTGCCGATAAATGGAAACAACTAAAAAATACAAATGACTGACGATAAGCTAAAAGAGATAATAGTTTTATTCGGATTCGATCGATTAACATCAATCGTTGCCCTGCGTGAATCCACGGACAACTCGGTTTTCGCTGTGGGTGATGATAAGAATAAAAAAATTCTTCGTGTCAGCAAGCGCCTTCCAATTGAAGATGTCAGCTTCGAATGTCGGGCGGTGAATTATCTTGCGGAAAATGGTGCTGTTGTGCCGCGCTTTCTATCTGCTCTATCAGGGGAATCGTATGTCGCTGTCGATGGTGATGTTGCGGTAATGTTCGACTTTATAGCGGGGCATCATATTCAGGTTGATAAAGACCATCTTCCCAATCTTTCGCAGGCATTTGANNAATTCATAATGCCAGCGATGGATTTCAGCCATCGTCGCCCAGGAGCCGCACGGTGTTCACTGAATTGGAGAGAGTCGCGCCGTTAAGCGATGTTTTCGAGAGTCAATTTGAGGGTGGCGCAGACCTTGTTCGACAGGCGAAATCAATACTTGAGTTTGGCAAAACGTATCAAGGTGCGCGTGGCGTTATTCAAAATGATTTTCGTCCAAGCAACGTCTTTTTTGATGAGTCCGACCATCTTGCGGGAATTATAGATTTTGACTGGAGCTGCATCGGTCCGATCATAAAAGATATAGCTCTTGGTGCTTTGGAGTGGTCGTTTCCGGATGGGGCTATTGCGCCCGATTTCACGATTTTCGATTCGTTTTTAACGGGCTATAATTCTGTGGCCATTCGGAAGCAGGAAAAGGATCAGCAGCTTTACGATTGGATTGCTTTTGCAGCACTCTCTGATGCTGCGACATATTTTTGCGATCGAGTAAGCGATCCAACCGCGAGAAGAAGGATAAGTGCCTCCTATATGTATAAAAAATTTCAATTCTTTACGGAGATAAAGATATGAAGCCGTATCTTTATTATCAAGGATTGAAGAAAATTGTCCGCGAAAGCCGCGGTGACGAAACGGTTCATGTTGGCATACGCCCGTACGGTTTCCATGCCGGCAATACCATGGCGCTCATAGTGTATCCCTATTTATTCTGTAAATATCTCGAAGACGCAGGCAAAGAGCCGCGTTTAAAATTTGTCGTATCTTTGAATAATTGGGAACAGGACGCTCTTGACGGACCCGACTATCGGAAATATCCTTTCAATATTTACCCCAAGACGACATCATTACAATTCGCGTCAGACGAAGTGGGGTGTTGCAAGTCCGTCGCCGCGCATTGGGAGCCGATTATAAAGAAAAGGGTGCTCTTTTTGAAAAAGAGGTTTCCGAATATTTCAATAAAATTTGTCGAGAATTCGGAGCTTATCAATTATCCGTTTTGTAAGAAGCTCTTGGTTGAAACAATCAAACATCCCGATAAGCAAGCTGACATATACAGAAAATATTCTCACATGCAGGTTTTACCCAGTCCGATCAAATACGCGGGTGCTATTTGTTTCAAATGCAGAAGCGCACATGGTGAAACAGCAGTCATTGGGAGAAGTAAGGTCATATGGAAATGCGATGATTGCGGATCCTCTAAAGAGGGGGATTTTAAAGAATTCGATTATTGGTGGTATCACAAGCCGATGCTGATTGCTAGAATAAAAATATTTAAAGTTGACATCACGTTGAGCGGGGGAGATCATTTTAATGAGGGAGATTTTAAAATACGCGAGATATTCATCCGAAAATATGCCTCCGGGATGAGGGAGCCCAAAATGATGTTCACTCCGACCGTAATCGCTTTAGATGGAATAAAGATGAGTAAAAGCAGGAATAACGCGGCGTTCGCAGATGCTGGAAGATTTATTGAAATTATGAATGGCTATAAAAGGAAGGAGTTTGCCATTGTACGTGATTTAATGCAGTCAGAATTAGATGAAAAGGACTATAGTAATATTCTCTAATCCTTTTGGGTATGGACCGACGGGAAAGGCGGTTGCCATCGCTAAAGAATTATTGGCGCGAGATTATCTCTTAGACGTCATTTTCGCTGGTGGTTCCTTTGCCAGAGGAATTGTACCGCACGAAATTAGATGCACTGATATAGACGAAAGAAACGNNTCGAAATAACCGAATTATTGAAAGGATTAGAAAATCCGTTCATAGTCAGCTCTCAAAATAGGTTTCCGATTTATGCAGGGAAGCGCCTGGGTTTACGGACGGCTTTTTTGGATGGATTGGCGTGGTTTTGGAAAGAAATTCCGGAGGACCATTTTCTGGCCGATGAAATATTTTGGATGAAATATCCGGGCATCGAGAAAAAAATCCCTCGGGGAATAAAAAATATTCATGTCGTTTCTGCGGTTATTGATGCAGAAAGCAAAAACGCTGATCGATCTCAAACGTTGATCCATTTAGGCGGTTGCAAAAATCCATTAACAGATATTTTCCCGAAAACATATTTAGATCTATTGATTACTCCTCTTTCCGCTAATGCTTTAAAATACGAAATAAAAATACTAGGAGGGGAAGACGTTGTGTCTTATCTTCGAAAACTAGCCCCCAACCTCAAGGCAGAATCTGTGGAACACGATCAATTTATTAAAGAGCTTGATCGATCTACTCATTTTATTACGACTGCCGGACAGACGGCCGTATTGGAAGCTTTTGCCCTTGGTGTGCCTACTAGTTTTTTGCTGCCGATGAATTTAAGCCAGATGGCATTTACTGATTTTTTAGAAAACTTCGAGGCTTCTAGGGAGCAATTAGAATGGTCCGATTATGTAGATGAGAATGAGCCATTATTTCAGCTAAGCGAAAAAGAAGCAATTGTAAAATTTTCGGAATATGCAGCTTTTATTTCTCGCGATGCTATAAAGAAAAAAAATTATCAGGCGGATATGTTAAACATGCTTGCAACAGTACCGGGCAATGAAGAGCAGAAAGGGTTTATTAAATATGTTGGCATAGACGGAGCGAAGCAAGTCGTCGATATTCTTGCCAATAGATGGAATCTTTAAATAATATTCGTAGGAGAAAAATGAAAATGCCCGCCGGAAACAATAATAATTGTTATCCAGCGGGCAAAATGAGCCAGCCTGTATCCTTGTCCCGAAAGCGAATGCGCTTGAATCGGAAAGAGGATGAACATTCGCCGGTATTGGGATCGCGTTTCGAATACCAAACGATCTGTCCGTTACGAATATAGTTTCCGTTCCGATCGAGGTCGTGATACGAAGATTCGGGTATCGCCTCAATGATCATTCGGAACATCTGAACGACTTCTCCGTGGGTTACTGCAACGGTCTTTTGTTGTAGGTCGCACAGAAAGGAAAGCGTTCGTTCCCAGACTTCTGACATTGTTTCTCCGTCCGGATACGCTTCGCGAAAACCGGACGGAAGGTGGTCGATGCCCCGCTTGATGCAGTAATCGAGCCATTCTCTTCGCGGGACGCTCTCTATTCCTCCCCAGATTCTTCCTTGCAAGGAATAGTTGTCTTCCCAAGGAACTTCTGGAAGAGCGAGGATCGCGGTCTCTTTTGCCCTTCTAATCGGCGAGACCGCGAATTTAAAGCCGTTGAAGTCCTCCAGGGTATCGCGTAGCCAATTTCCCAACCCAGAAGATTCGTGTTGCCCATTCGGAGTTAGCCGCCATTCGGAACTCGGTTTCTCGACTACGTCCTTTGTAAATCCGGAGTTGTCCCCGGAAAAACTTTTGACGAGTGCGAGATTACCTTCGACTTCTTCGTGGCGAATGAGTACTAGATCGCATGTTTTGCACACGTTTCTACCTCCCTTCCCCAAGATAGTCCGAAAGATTACCAAGCTCCACGTCGATACGTTTGTTCTTGATGACCCAGAGCTTCTCAGCAATGGCATCAATGAATAGGCGATCGTGGGTTACGGTGAGAACGGTACCCGAATATCCCTGCACTGCCTCAACAATCGCCTCCCACGTGGACGGATCCACGTGATTGGTCGGTTCGTCAAGAATAAG
>PLXB01000128.1 GCA_003151215.1 Ignavibacteriota bacterium | reverse complement strand
AGATATATTTGGGAATTGCCCAAAACATAGGTGCCTATCGCCAAATATTTTTTTCGGGAAAACAGCCTACATAGGTGCCTTTTGAGAAATCTTAGTCCTGGGTTTTGCTTTTCGCATTTAACTTTCGCCGAAGGTCTCGGCAAGTTTGGTTGGCTTATGTACTGTACGGAAAAATTTTAGGAATGTTTCACATCACTCCTTCCCCATTTTCGCTTTTCGCTTGTCCTGCGACAACGTGCGGTTTTGTTTTGTTATCGAAGCGTCCATTTAGTAGGGATGATTCCTGAGTTTACTTGTTGTCTTGCGGACTCCCAAACACATCTTTTATCAAAGCATACATGCAGCACAATCCTCCAGGACAAACGAAGCGACATAATTTATTTGTTCTCGCTTTTAAACATTTACCAACGGGCTTATTGGCAACTGCAATTGGTATTGCTGCTTTAAGCGCACCTTTTCTCTATAATCTCTTTCGCAACCACGGAGTTGATTCGTTTATAGGAGGTGCTTTAGCTACCGGAGCCATCATCCTCATTGCCCCTACAGCCTTTGTTTATTTTGTGATGCTTCTTCGGTCGCCGAAAATCCGTACCCGAGTAGAATCGGAGGCGGAGCAGGAATTAGAAATAATGACGCGCGATATGAAGGCTCTTCAGGAAAAAGAAAAAAAAGAAGAAGAGCATGTTCACCGATTAGAGTCGATGATAGATGGCGATCTGAAAGTGCGTAAAGAGATCGAGGAAAAAACTGACGACCGATGGGGCGAACTAACCGAATCTATCCGTCTTCAAAAAGAAACGGCAGAATTAGCAGCAGAAGAGACCGTGATTGCCGCCAAACAAGTAAAAGAAATAAAAGATGAAGGCGAGGTTGCGCTAACGGAATATGCTGCCGATGACGTAAAAGCCCGGGTTGAAAAAAACATGACCGATGAAGAGCACTGGAAGGCCCTCGAAGAACGCATGGACCGGCAGGAAGAGAAAAATGAAGAACGCGAGAAGCGAAGCGAAGAACGCGAAAAAAGAAGTGAAGAACGGGAAAAAAAGCAAGAAGCAAGAGAAGAAGAATTTCTCAAAATGCAAGCGAACAAGTAGAGGATATCTTCAATAATATTAAAACAAACCGCACGGAAACGTGCGGTTTTGTTTTCCAATTGCTCCGCTACTTCAAATACATATCAATTGCTATTCCGACTAATTCATTCGTTGCTTCAGCAGCCTCATCCCGTCCCCTATTTGCCGTGACGAGTACTGCAAAGTGTTTACCGGGAGCGATCCAGACATTGGCGAAGTTCAGCGAATTGGAACCGGTATGATTGAGCGCCAATCCACCTGCCCACTTACGGCGCATAATGCTCCACCCATCACGATAACCGGCGGTACCATTTGGTTGCGCGGGAAGGGCGTCTTCCAACCGTGCGATCGTTACTCCCGGCAGAATCACCGGTCCCGAAAGAAACACTCGAATGAATTTGCTCCAGTCTTCGAGCGTCATGTGCAATCTGCCTGCCGGATTATCCAGAGCAGGATTATCGGCGCCAACGGTATTATCAACGGGTACGATCTTTCCCCCGATGTCCTCGTGCTCCCACGTGTTATCGACTAAGCCGCGCGTATTCATCAGTCCCCATCCGGCTGTTGAGATCCCAAGCGGTCTGAGAATGAGCGAANNCATACACCTGGTTTGCTGCGCGTTCTGCCATTGCAGCAGCGATCACATAACCCGTATTCGAATAACTGTATATGCTGTCGGGTCTGTACTCGGGAGGATTCGTCAGAAGCGTCGAAAGGAATTGTAACCTCTGATCACCAAGCGTGCCTTTGTACTCGTCAAAGGTCGTACGCGAATATTTTTCCGGCCAATCGTGCCACAGACCTGATTTATGTTCGAGGAGCATTTCGAGCGTAACCGTATCATAGACAGGAAGAATCTTCCTATGAAGCTCCGGAAATATTTCTCCGATGGTTGACCGGTAGGAAAGCAAGCCCGCCTGCACCAGCCGGGCAATCAGGGCAGCAGTGAATGCCTTCGTATCGGAGCCTAAATGCCAGGTATCGGTGGCTAATTCCTTTGCCGGATCACCAAGTTTTCGGACTCCGGAAACATCCAGGAATACAAGCGAATCGTTGGTGATCACGGCTATTCCCATTGCGGGAATTGCAAATTTGGCGCGAACGATGTTCAGGGAATCGCGCAGTTTGTTCGTCCTCATTTCATTTGTTTGTGCAAATGAAGGTAAGGCGGCTATCAGAAAGAGGAATACGAATACAGCATTCATGAGGCTCGCTTACGGGACGGGCATCGTCATTGTTACTATAGAAGATTGATGCGCAGTAGGGAGGAGAGAAAAGTGGGAGCAAAATAAAAAAAGGCCGCTCAAACAAGCGGCCTTGATCGAAAAGCTATTTCGACACGCTAATCAACAATATGAACGGTAATCTCCTCGCATGTCTCGCAGATGATCGCGACACGCTTGCCGTTGGAGAGCGTAATGAACTTAGGCTGGTATCTAATAATTTCTACATCCGCAAGACCTAATTGGAGTACGTACTTGTTGGCAGGTATTGTTGCCGTCCCCGTATTCTTAAAGTTGCTGCCAACCCCGCGACCAATGCCTGTTGTATCATGCGTTCCTGTTGAGTCCCAGCAAAAAACGGAAACGCTAACGTAGTCGTCGCTCGTCCCAGTCCAATTCACGGTAATGGCAGAATCACGGGAAATATTCTGACCGCGCACGATATTCGTTATGGAGGGCATTCCACCTCCGAAGGTGAGCGAATCGATGGCGCGACCGTTGGTACTATTGAAGGGTACAACCATCACGAGGTTCTCCGTCAGGCCGTCGGTGTAGATCGGAAGACTNNTGGTTATTGAAAATGACCACGCCGATATCCAGAGGATTGCCACTGCCATCATAGAAATTGGCCTGTCCCGAGCTCTGAGTTCCGTCCCAGTTCGTTTGGAAACTCGCGGGCAAGACATGGGTAATAATCGAGTACGTCTCTTCGCGAGGATACATAATCCTAGAGAGATTGGTCATATCGTAGTGGGAAAGAATATCGCCCGGTAA
>PLXB01000275.1 GCA_003151215.1 Ignavibacteriota bacterium | reverse complement strand
TTTCGCCGCTCGCGAGTTCACATGGGGATAATCGTCAGTGAACATGGCGGCGTTGAAGGTATTGTTACTCTGGAAGATATTTTAGAAGAGCTTGTCGGTGAGATACGCGATGAATCGGATGCAGCCTCCGATGAGCGAACTGCTTTTGAGATCGGCGAAGCCCTCTATGTCGATCCGAGCATGAGCGTATCGGATTTCAACGAACGCTTTGAAAATCGCTTCCCGAAGATCGAAGAGAGCGCAGAATATCAGACAATCTCGGGCTTTGTACAAAAGATCAGCGGTAGAATTCCCAATGTCGGAGATGAGATCGTTGCAGCCGGAATGAGATTTATCATTAAACGGAAGATCCGCCATCGCCTGGAGCAGCTTAAGATCGAGCGTATTCCGCAGGAACATCACGAAGGTGAATTAGCTGAAGTTACATCTGAGCAATGATACCGGAATTACGTGCAGAGTTTAATAAACGGTTCTCCGAATCGTTATACTTAAGGCAGATTGCCGATCTTGAACATCGTTGTGGCTGTAAACTGGAATTCCGTATTGCCGAAACACCGCTTTTCATAACACGGGAAATGGCAGGACGCGCAGGAAAATTGGCAGAAGAAATTCTTATGCGCTCCGTTTCGCCTGAACTTCAAACGATTGGTAAACAGGCAGTACCTCAGGAATTTAATTTTGCGGATGAAACGCGGCTTCCATTATTTGCTGCTGTCGATTTCGCAATTTCCGGTTCTCGTGAAAATCCTCAGTTCAAACTGATAGAATTGCAGGGGTTCCCATCTCTCTATCATTACCAGCAGGTTTTCAGCGAGAGTATGAGAGATATCTATGAGTTGCCGCAAGAATTAAACGGATTAGTCGATCCTTTGCTCGGAGTAGGAACATACCATGAGATTTTAAAAAAGGCAATTCTTGGCGGCAATGATCCGAAGGACACGGTACTTTTGGAGATCGATCCGATGCATCAAAAAACGAAATGCGATTTTCTGTTAGCCCGGAAGCATCTTGGCATTCATATCGTTGATATTTGCTCTGTCATTTCGCAGGGTAACGAGCTGTTCCATCCGGATCACGAAGGCAACCTCATTCGAATCAAAAGAATATACAACCGTGTCATCGTCGATGAGTTAGTCCGTAAAAATATTTCATTACGATTTGATATTCGTGAGAGTTACGATGTTGAGTGGGCAGGGCACCCTAATTGGTATTTCCGAATATCTAAAGTCTTACTCCCCCGACTCGCCGGTACAAATGATGCCGTTGGGAAAGCATGGTATGTATCGGATGCAGACTACAAACATATCGATCTTTCAAACTTTGTTCTCAAGCCGCTCTATTCATTTGCCGGGCATGGAGTGAATGTCACTCCCTCTATATCCGATATTGAGGTGATACCCGAAGCTGATCGCGACAAATGGCTTCTGCAAGAAAAAGTTGAATATGCTGATATCATTACAACCCCCAATGGCAATCCTGTTCGGGGCGAATTACGTGTTATGCTTATTTGGAGTGAGGGCGAGAAAAAACCTCAGGCGCTTCATACGCTTGTTCGTTTAACACGCGGCAAAATGGTCGGAGTTGATTATAATAAAGGCCTGGATTGGGTTGGCTCAAGTTGTGCACTTGTACAATAACTACTTGAAATGATAATTCACACTGGCGAAAAGTGTGTACGAACGTTTAAGTCCGTCATAATTCACCTTTTTATCTAAGAGCGGAACAGTAAAACCCGTTTCGAAAAAAATATCCTGCTGAATGTTATAAGTAGCTCCTGCAGAAAAATTAATTTGTAAAATATTGTCATTCACTTTATAAGGATAAGGACTGAGAGTTTCTAATGAATCCGGAAACCCATTTTCGTTTACAAGCTTATATTGATGCAGCGTAGATTTTGTTAATCGCTGAATTGCCAGAATTTCTCCTTTTATTCCAAATGAATGTAAAATAGGGTATTGATACGCGATCCTTCCTAAGAGATCAATGCCACGCTCAAGCGAATCAACGTGATTTCCCGCAATGCCAAAAGGGATTTGAAGAGTGAATCCTCCGACAAACAGATCATAATCATATTCATGGGGATGAGCCGATGAGTAGATAATTCCAAGAAGAAGATCGTTACTGCCAAGTCCGTTTTGATAGAGAAGAGGAAGATTATTTTGGTTCACTGCTCCGGTAGCAAATTTCGCTCCGATCTGAAGCGAAGTCGCTTCAAACGTACCCATCAGAAGACTGCTTTCTCCGTTAATAGTAAGATCGCCCGGATGATCATTAACTAAATAATCCATCACCATGAGTAGATCACCTATTCCCTGAATGGTCCCAAATTTTCCTCGCTGCCTGTTGAGAGGAAGTACTGCGCCGATATTCATTTCTCTACCGAACCAATAGTATCCTGATATTTTCGCGGATTCATAATGAACGTCAGTTTTCTCTCCGCTATAACCATTGAGATAATCCACGCCGATCCCGCTTCTGCGGAAAATCCCATTGTCGTTGCTATGAAAAGAACATACGCCGGCATCCGAGCATTGTGCATGTAGCACTTGCCGTACGAAGAAAAGAAAAAATAAGAAGAAAAAAAACTTAGGCATAGAACAGACGAAAGGGGACGAGTGCTCCTTTAAAGAGAGATATGATCGAAGATTGTTCCCTTATTCACTAATTATTGAGTTTTATTGTTCATTCAGTATTCACTTTTATTATTTTTTATAATGAATCACCCTCTGCTTTCGATCATCGCCGAACGACCGGATTTTATCATCAAAGGCCAAGATAAAAAGATCGTAGAATTTTTTGTCGAATATATGGATCATAATTCGTTGTGGCTCTTGCGCTATGAACCGGAAGGCGATCCTCGATTTATTTTCACCAATGAAGCTCAGCATTTTACCTTCACTCTCTCGGAGATCCGGCAGTATTATATGAATATGAAATCCGGCATTCCGATGAATTGGGAGGAGATTCCGTTTGAATACGTATCGGAAACTTCAATGCTTTCCTAATCTCACGAATACGCGTGTGTATTTATCCGTATAAGAAACTTCCATTGTTCCGTCCTCATTTTCCCAGCGGCGGTTGGTGACACTTTCGTCCAGAGTGATGACTCCTCTTCCGAAAAAGCGCTCAAGATAGGAATTGAGAGTATTGCGTGTATTTAAATATCGTTCACCGGAAAGAGGATGAAAATTAATGACGATCGTTTGCACTTTATTATTTAATAGCTGAATCTGAAGATATGCAGGTTCTCCGAAAATGCGCACGCTATCGGATTCGATCAGCTTAAGAGAATCGACTTCCAGCGTAGTTTTCCTGAGCGCGATATGACGCATGATAATTTCGGCAGAATCTGCGCTCATCGCCAGGTGTAATCCGGCTATCGGAGGGCGAGCCGGAAGATATGCCTTTGGTTTTTCTTTTGCCGAACCTGAAAACACCGGATCGTAAGAAAGAGTGATGGAGGCAAAAATCAAAAAAACGAAGACATGAAAGATTTTAGTTTGTCCACAGCAGCGGACCAAATCCATTCCCGCGATGACGTTCCGGAAATTTATCATTGGAAATCAAAACGGCTGTTTGATATACAAAAGTTTATTATACTTTACTGCGCAGAATTCGACGGCATTATTATCGGAAGTCCAGCCAACTCTGCCAATGCGATCATAGCTCGGAGAACGTTTGCCATTAGCGACAATAAATCCTTTGCCTCTTTCCTCGGTAGTGAGATACGCAATTTTCTTTTCATCGGGCGACCAGAAAAACTCGAGCGACTCACCGATATTTCCGATCTTCTTTCCATTGAGATACAGAGAAATCAATCCGTCCTTTTTTGCACTCCAGGCAATATTTTTCCCGCTCAGACTTAGAAAAAGTCTTCCGGTTTCATCATAGGGTCCGCCGATGATCTTGCCATCTTCGACGACGAGGCCAGCTTTCTCACTGCGGTTTTTTATTCCGTCACCTGTTGTATCACATGCGAAATAAGCAATATGATTGCCTGCTGTATCGATCTGAAGACTATTGACCCAGCGGAAATTCGGTTCGCGTTTCCCGCCAAAAATAATATACATGTGTGCGCTATCCTGCCGCATCGGCGAATATGTTGTTTTAAATATCTGTGCAGGATGCCGAAAGTCAAAATCGTAATCTCTTGATTCAAGCAGATTTGGTGAGCTTTTCAGATCCGGAGAAAAATGATAGATGACAGGATCGGCAGATTCGACATATGGATTATTTCTCGAACGGGTATACATTTTTTGGATCCCGGAAGGAGTTACAAGATTTTCCTCTCTGCCGTCAGTTGATCGGTATGCCCAGCTTTTTTCATTTTTGTCGAAGGAAAACAGTCCCGGAAGTGGGTTATCTTTTGCAACGATAGATCCGTCAACAAGTACGACGTCGCGAAGTCCTTTTTGATAGACATTCGCTGCGGGAAGAGTAGCAGCCCAGTGTTTACCGCTTGCGGAAAAATATAAACTGTTGTAATCACTTGTGAAACTGCCAATCGAATCAGGTACTGACGACTCCAATGACGATTTGTAAACGGTCGTCGTTGTCGTATTAAACCCTTTCAAATCGAAGCTTCTCTCAAGTCCCATCCAAATAAGATAATCGCCATGAGGTGAAAATCGGGCAGTAGCACTCGGAATTTCATTGAAACGTTTTTCGAAACGAACGCCGTTGACGGTCATCGTTTGCATGAGCGCAAATTGATCGACAGCAAACCAGTTTGAGCCGTCAGGTAATGCATCGAAATGCACGAGAGGGCGTGCAACATCGAATTCATAAAGCTCTCTCTCTGAAATCTTTGCTAATGGATATTTATCGGCAAAGGAATTTTCCGTTTTTTGCGCGAAAACCGCAGTACAGAAAAATTGGACGACGCATAATAACAAGACTTTGACTTTCACTCTCAAATTTTTCTCCTTAATTTCTTTATTTCGCCGTCTAAACTTCCCGACATGAACGTCAGTTGCAGGGCAAGTTCCTTTGATAAAAATTGTCGGTCATATTTTTCCAGGAATTCCTCATTTCTTGCCACAGGCAATTTCCATTCTTTCCATAATCTGAAATATTCGATCAGCGCTCCTTTTATCTCGGTTATATTTTCCGGTTCGGCAAGTTTTGCATTGCCATATTCGGTGAGCATTCGAGCGGCATGGCTTCCCTTAGGAACAAGTCCTAAGATCGGTTTCCGCGTCCCGAAATATTCATAGAGTTTTCCGGGTGCTGAGAGATCATCCGACATTGTCATCCAGAGCACATCGCCTGCAAGAAGCTGGGTAACACTTTCTAAATGCGGCAAATATCCCTGTTCAACGACAATATTCTCAAGCCGCATTTTTTTTATCAGCTTTTTATATTCCTTTTGAAGTACGCCGACAAAATTCAATTCCAGGCATCCGCCAAGCTCAGGAACTTCGGCAATCGCTTCTTTAGCGGCTTGCAGGAAATATTTCGGTGTTCTGCCGACATAAAACGCTCCGGAGTATGTGACTTTGAATATATCTGGCTGTACGATATTTGAAGCTAAAAGTTTTGCCTTCTCGATATCATCGGGATCGAAGCCATGAGGAAGAATAAAAACATCGTTCCAATCCAGAAAAAGATAATTACTCAAAAGAACTTCTTTCATTCTCCTATTGGCAACGGTGATTGCATCGCTTGCCCGGAGAGCCTCGTATTCTATTTTCCGCGCTTTTCGTCTATGAAGGGGTGTAAGATAAAAATTTAGAACCGGATTATCGACCCATGCGTCGCGGTAATCCATAAGATAGGGGACATTATACCGTTCTTTAAGATCGCGTGCGATCAAAAAATCAGTATAAGGAGGAGCTGTAGAGAATATCGCATCGATGGTATGGCTGGCAAATATCTCCTCTGCTTTTTTCACGGCGATATCTTTCCAGCCGATACGTGAATCCGGCTGGCGGAATATTTGTACTATTTTCGAGCGAAGCCGCTGCCACCATTGACGAGGAAGTTTCAAGACTTTGCCGCTTTTCTTAGCGCGCGCAAGCGATGGATCGGCTTCGGTCCGGTAGATAATGACTTTTCCGGAACTGATCTCATCTTCTAATTCAGCAAGCAGGCTATCATCGAATGCATAATAAGGTGTATCGGTGGGAGTCGTGAGAACGATGGGTTTCCATCCGAATTGCGGCAGATATTTTACGAATTTCAGCGTACGCTGTACGCCAGATAATCCCATCGGGGGAAAGTAATAGGCGATCACGAGAACGGTATTCTCGCGCAAAGGCGGTTGTGGGTTAATATCCTCCAAGTGGTGCTTATCTAAGAAACTACAATTTACGAAATATTTTTAGTAGATGCCGTATTAAAATAATTCTAAAAATCCGGGCAATGGAACACCTATCTGCTCCATTCGGTTACATAACTGAAACATGAACCGATCCCCAATCGTAGTTAGTTAAGACCGCTTTCATGCCGCAATACCTCTATCAGGAGCTTCTTGACCGCCTTTCCCGCCTTCGTCGGCGGAGGGAATCTTTGCGGCTGAGAACCGGACTGCTGACCGGCTCATCGTTATTTTTATGCGTAGCGCTTTTTGCAATCTGCATTGAAGCGATATTTCATTTATCGATCCTTGGCAGAACAGTCCTTTTCTTTTCGGCGCTCGGAATCAGTATCGGAGCTTTTCTTGCGTATTCACTGATCCCCATTCTTGAATCTCTTGGAATTCGTCCGAAAGTTTCTGACGAATATCTTACGACTGCAATCGGCAAGCATTACGATCAGGTCGAAGACAGGCTGCTCAATGTTTTTCAGCTTTCCCGCAATTTGCTTTCGGAGTCTACAAGTGCTCATGGGTCCCCTTCTTTTGCCGGAGCTGCGTTCAACGATACCTATTCCTCCGTTCGCGATTTGGACTTTAATGCCATCCTCGATGATCGCCAGGTTAGGCGTTCATTGGTTTTTTTTCTTTTCGCTTCGGCATTATTTACCAGCGCATTCTTCGGAGTGAAAGGT
>PLXB01000238.1 GCA_003151215.1 Ignavibacteriota bacterium | reverse complement strand
TTGGATTATAAAGGACTTACAGAGGCTTCAGCGCCGGATCGGAGAAAGCGAAAAGCTAAAATCGGGAGGAGACGGACGGACTAAAGTCCGTCCTACTTTAGGTGGAAATCTCTTAAATTCCTGTTCAGACAATGCTTTTTCATATTCATTGGAAAATAGTTCGTATTTTTGCTTACCTGAGAGACCACGCTCTCATCGTTTTTTTTACGGGATACAATCTTGCACGGCACGCCGCATAATTCCATGAGGCGTCTCTTAGTACTTATACACGTATGAGTCTCTTATCAGAACTTGTACTTTCTCTATTTCCTGAAGAGCTTGAAAGCGTTCGGAAGATGCGTCTTGAGGGAAAGCAGAAAGCCGCTCTTGCACTCGTGATCGAGCGGCTTGAGAACACGCCTGAACCGGAGGAAGAAGCGAAGCTCTTAGGCATTACGCTGAACCATCTGTATTCGATCCATTCCATTGTGCTGCAGCGCTGCTACAAAGTGCTTGTGCCCGACGGCGGATCGTACCTGCTGATCTTTTTGCAGACGCGGGGTTTAGGGCTTCATTGCAAAAAGGAGATGCTGTCGCAGGAGAAGGCGCTTTTATCCGAAGGCGCTCCGCCGTTGAAATTGGAAGGGTTTTATCTTCACACCCTTCACGTTCTTCAGGAAGTGACACTGATGCATTTTTCCAAGAATGCTCTTGAGGAATTCAGCGCTCGCTTTCAATCCGTTCCTCAGCCGCCTCATCCGCATAACGCCTATCATGTGAAGGTACGGGAAATAATGTGGAAAGAAATTCTTGTCACCTCGACACCGAAAAAACGCAAGCCAAGCGATATAAAATATATCTGTCAGGAGTTGCTTCGTCTCGAAAAAGAACTCGAAGGAAGCGACCATCCCCTGGCCCCTTATTTTTTAGAAAGCGCCTTCATTATTTATTATGCGCTGCTCGAACCGAATTTGGAGAGACAGCAATTCCACCTTCAAAAAGCGCTTGGCTTAAGCAGCACGCTTCCGGAGCTTCTGCGGGCCGAAGAAATGATCAGATCGTCACTTCGGATCGCGAACTTAAAAGTATCGATCGGTGAATTCGAAGAAGCATTGGAAATTTATGAAGCCGAATACGAAAAGCACGGTATCGAGCTTTTCAGGATGTTCAGTTATCATCTCGATAGATTTGTCCGTCTGAATCTGATCTTAGGCAAGTATAGCAGAGCCGAGGAATTACTTGAACTTGGTTATGAAAAACATATACGACGCGGCGGATCGAAGATGGCAACATCGGGAATGATCTTTCTGATCGAACTTGCCTTGCTTCGAAAAGATATGAATACGTGTAAGCGCTATCTCGAAAAAGCTTTTCAGCTCAATGCCGGCAGCGCATTTGTCCTCGATCTTGAAATAGAGATACGTTTACTGCAGGTCATTTATCATTTTCTTTCCGGTGATATGGATTTTGTCCATCTTCTGGTGATCCGGACCCAGAAATATCTTCAGCGGAAAGGCATTACGCTCACGACGAGCAATAAAGTGAAGTGGTTTCTATCGGTTCGCGAGATCATTCGCGCCGATCAGCAGAATGAAAATCCTCCGGAAGTTGTCACCGATACGATAACCGAATTGCTCAAAGGTCCTGAAGCAGTATTCGGTTTATTACTCCGCCGACTTGTGGATAAAGATGAGCCGGCATATCTTTCTCACGCGGCATAATATTTTTCCTGTTCAATAAAAAGCCCGGCAATTACTGCCGGGCTTTGAATAAAACTTCCACAGAACTTCTTTACCGTGTTAAGATAAGTTTTCTTGTCATCACTCCGAGCGGCGTTTGCATACGAATATAATACGTGCCGTTCGGTAATCCGTTCATTGCATAAGGGATATGATATGATCCCTGATTCATCAACTTGCTGTTCAACGTTGTGATCTGATTTCCGAGTACATCGATCACAGAGATGACCACTCGTTCCGGAGTATTGAGATCGAAAGCAATATCGGCTGAGCCTCTTGTCGGATTCGGTACGATGGTGAAATTTGTCACTCCGATATCTCCGGAATACGGTTTAACCGATCCGGTAACTACATGGTAAGAATGGGCAAGGCAGCCCGGAGTCACTGTATCCGTACTGGTGCAATTCGCCAAATTTACATCGGTCGTAACCGCTATCACTGCGAAAGTATTCGGCGGAGGTAAATGGCTCGTATCAGGGTAATAGGCAATAAATTTTAAGTCAAAAATTGCCACATCACCGCTTTTCAGACCGTTATTCGTAAAGTTCACTTGTGATTTACCGACGACCTGTTTGTTCCATCCGGCCGGAGTACTTGCCGTATCGATCTGCCATCCGTTTGTTGTACTAATAGCGAGTTGCGTAATATCGACAGTTTTCCGGTTCGTCAGAGTGAAGGTCTTCACGCAAGAGTCGCTGTTAAGATTCCCTGTTTGCATGAACGTGTCGCAAACCTTAACTGACTGCGTGCAATTGATAGTGAAATTTCCTGTTCCGGTAGTTGTGCCCTGGTCATCGATCGTTGTCCAAGTGGCACTGACGTCTGTTCCGGAAGTTTTTGGGGAGAAGCTGAACGAAAGATCCTGTGCNNAGTCTTCATGTCACTTGTAGCAACTCCGGACACATATTTAATAACGGTAGGAGACGTATTACTAAAGCTCCAATCCGAAGTCGTCGCTCCTGTACCTGTGATCTGTCCGGTATTAGCAGGAATGCTTATCGTGATCGCAGCAAGATTGGATTGCTGCGGCTTATTGTGAACGTTCTCGACCGTTAACTTATAATTACAGGCCGAAATGCCCGGACTTACAAATGCTGAATCCGTCGCAGGTACTGCAACTTTGCAATTAAGTGTAAGGGTACCGGTGCTTACGGTAGAAACTTTCGGCGGGAATGGTGATCCTGCGCCGTCAGTTTCCCAGCCGATATTAAAATTGGTCGTCGTAGGCCCTATAACGGAAAAACTGAATTGACTTGAAACAGTACCGCTTGGGATGCCGTCAAAAAGTGAATCGGAAGTATAGATAATGCTATCGCCTGCTTTTGATATTGTTTTCTTCCAGTTAGTTGGTGCACTCGGAGCAGCGGCGAAGGTAATACCAGATGTTTTGCTTGTGAGCACCAACTGCACGATTCTTGACGGGAGAATACTTGAAACATGAAAGTCCTTAAGCGTAAGGTCGTATAAACAGCCGTTAACTGCTTTTACACTGACACTATCTGCATCGGTATTTGAAACTGCAGCAGTATTGGAAATATTAAAGAGCGTATCTTCGTCTATCAAAGCGTTTGCATTGTCAGAAGCAGTCCAAACAAAATTGTATTTTGTCGCCAATGGGCTGGCACGCAAACATACCTGCCATCCGCTGACGGCTGCTCCGGGATTTATCGGACTATTATCCGTATGAAAATAAGCAGTATAGGTTGTAACGGAATCAAGTACCCAACCATCAGCTGGGACGATCTTTGAAGGACGCAATGTTCCGGCAGTCGGATTTTCTAATTGGAATGCGACGTTCCAGATCGTGGCATGAGTTTGATTTCCTTCGTCGTTATTGTTCTTCATTGTAAATGTAAAGCAAGGATCGGGTCCGCTTTGCGAAGTATTAACGGTGACTATATCAAGTGCAGTGTATGATTGATATTGAGTACAAATAGTATTTAATGTCCCTGTGCTTAGAACTGCCCCTGCACTGAGCGTTGTCCAGGTAATCGTAACGGGAGTATTATAAGAATTATCAACATAAGAAAGGATAAAGCCGCTTAATGTTCCATTGGGTTTTATCCCTCCATTATCCGAGGTTGCATCCAACTGCAGATCTGTTTGATTTTTAAGTGTCCATTGACTTGGCAATACTAATTGATCGAAAACAATACCGTTTCCGGTTGTGATCTCGAAGGTAACTTCATCAATGTTCAGTCCTGCCGCATTATGATTGCTGATCGAAGCAATGAATCCGCAGGGAGTGGAAGTATTATGCTCAGGCGCCACAGTAATGATGTCGTTTTGGGCACGGATGCTCGAAACGCCAACAAAAAATAGCGGAAGTATAAGACAAAATCCAAGAAATTTTTTCATAGAAAGGTTTACAGTATTAGTAAAAAAGAGTCCAAACACGACAACAACCTGCGGGGAGAAAGTTACCGCATCACTTAAAACCGCTTACCATGCCCCGAAGATTCCGTACTTTTGCATAATTGTGTACATACCGCAATGGTAAGGCACCGTTAGTTAGTGACTGTATAAAATTACGAAGAAATGATGAGCGACCCCAAAAAACCGGTTTTTCCTCAACGGAGCGTTTTGTTCGTTTCAAGCGAAGTCTACCCTTATGCCAAGACCGGAGGATTGGCAGATGTAAGTACCGCATTGCCTCAGGCTTTGCGCGAATTCGATCATGATGTCCGTATCATCATGCCGAAGTATGGATTCATCGGCGAGAAAAAACAGAAGATCCATATAATAAACCGGCTCCAGGGAATGGATTTTGAAGTCGGCGATAAGACAGTGACAGTCAATGCAAAATCAAGCGCAATTCTTACGCAGCGAACCCGTGTACAAATCTACCTTGCCGAGAATGAAGAATATTTCTCGCGCATGGGATTGTATTCCGATCCCCAAACGAATATAGATTATCCGGATAATGACGAGCGTTTCATTACCTTCAGCCATGCAGTGCTCGCACTATGCAAGCGTCTGCTTTGGAAGCCCGATATCATTCATTGCAATGACTGGCAGACCGGACTTATTCCTCTTTATCTCAAAGAGGCAATGAAAAGCGATCCGTTCTTTCGAGGGACGAAATCTGTCTTTACTATTCACAACCTTGCCTATCAGGGGAATTTTCCGGCGACGTCATGGAAGAAGACCGGCTTGCCCTTGGAGTATTTCACGCCGAATGGTGCCGAGTTCTATGGAAATATGTCATTTGTTAAAGCAGGTATTGCCTTTGCTGACGCGATCACAACCGTAAGCGAAACATATGCCGAGGAAATCAAGACGCCCGAATTCGGTTGTGGTATGGAAGGTCTGTTGAATAAACGCAAGAAAGATGTTCACGGAATAACGAATGGTATCGATCTTGCTATCTGGGATCCCGAGAAAGATATGAATATCGTTAAACGTTATAACGTCACCAACCTTGAAGCAAAAGAAGAATGTAAGATCGATCTCTGCGAATCTATGGGCATTCCCTATGAAAAGGGAACCCCGGTTATCGGACTGATTGCCCGATTTGTAGGGCAAAAAGGTTTGGATCTTCTGCTGGAAATTATGGATCCGATTCTCAAATCAGGTGCGCAGCTGGTGATCCTGGGTTCCGGCGAAAAAAAATATGAAGATTTTTTTACCAAGCAGATGAAGAAACATCCGAAGCAAGTCGGAGTATATCTCGGATTCCACGATAACTTTGCCCATAAGATCGAGTCAGGTGCAGATATTTTTATCATGCCAAGCGCATACGAACCCTGCGGATTGAACCAGATGTATTCGATGCGGTACGGGACTATTCCGGTTGCACGCCGTACCGGAGGTTTGGCTGATACGATTACCGATCCCTTGGAGGCAACGAAGAAACATCCGGCAACGGGTTTTCTGTTCGATAAATACGACGGAAAATCATTTTGGAAGGCGTTGGAACGTGCAATGGGAATCTATAAAAAACATCCCCATAAATGGCGCGAACTTCAGCTTAATGGAATGGCAAAAGATTTTTCCTGGAACCGCTCTGCATTGAAATATGCCGAACTTTATGAAAAACTGCTCAGTCGTTAGCGTTGATAATGATTGCAAAAGACTAACGACTCACAACTAACGACTGCTCGCTGCTGTTTACTTTCACCATGTATAAATCTCAAACCTTTTTGAAGGGAAGTATTTTCCTCGTTGCTGCTTTTGCAGTTCTGTTATCGTCCTGCACAGAAAAGTTATCCGGAGTCGGAAGTATGTTCTTACGTGATACTATTACGACCGGTACACATTCATATACCGATTCTTCAGGTTTTATCTTTCGTCCTGTCATTAGGCGAACGGCAATTGCTGCCGGACAGAATATCAACCTCAATATCAGCGCAACAAATTTGTTGATCGGCAAAGTACCAAATGATGTCGAGTCATGGATCGCGCTTAAGCTTCCGATTTTGCCCGATACTGTTGGAAATATCCTGACCGATTCACTGATTCTAAGAATGAGATTTCCATTCCAATATGGTAATCCCGCCGATCAGATAATCGACTTCTCGGTTAAGATTGAAACTAATAATTTTGTCAATGACTCAACGAATTCTTTAGTAAGTGGAAATCTACAGCAAGTTGTTGGCACATATAGCGGCATCGTTAGTGAGGATTCTCTTCTGACAATTTCGATACCTCTCGATACTGCAACTATTAATAAATGGATTCGAACAGCATCGCTTTCCTTAGTGCTCGTTCCGAATTCCGCGATGAATACGATCAGGTGGTTCGCATCAAATGAGAATGGAGATAATACTTATGCCCCAACACTGAAATGTTTGGTAAGTAGCACTGCAAGTAATCCTGATACTGTGACGATCTACCGGAATCCTACCATTGATTTTTATGTGGTCACCGAAGATACCCCACCACCGCCTACGGGCGAATTTATGCTGCGCGGAAGCTACGCGGAAAGGGAAAGGATCGTGATCAATATTAAGGACATACGAAACCAACTACAGCTTAATCCTTTTGCTACGATCAACAGCGCCTTGCTGCAAATTCGAAGCGATTCGAAATTCCATACTACCAGTAATGTACCGGTTGATACTTTAGGACCGGCACTTGCCGATCTTCCGATCGGCTCCGTACCGGATTCGGGTCGTACTTTTATTGGATACGGATCAAATAGCACTGCCGATCCCGATCTCTATAGTTTTCAGATCCGCGATTCGGTTGAGCGTGCCCTACGTTCCGGCGAAGATAGCATCGTTCTGGAACTTCGCACAGGATTTGCCTTTCGTACTTTTAACGGTTCGAGTGTCGATGTAGAAGATTACAATATCAACAGATGGTTTTTTTATGGAATGGATTATACAGCCGATATTACCAAGCGTCCGAAACTCATAATTACTTATT
>PLXB01000480.1 GCA_003151215.1 Ignavibacteriota bacterium | reverse complement strand
GCAACCAGGGTGATCAGCTTGTCTTCCAATCAAAGAAGCAGCTTGAAGAGTTAAAGGATAAGATGAGCCCCGAGTCGCAAGGTAAGATAAACACAGCAATTACAGACATTGAAAATGCCCTGAAAGGCACTGATTCAGCTGCGATTAAATCGTCCATAGATGCTCTCAATCGCGTCTTCAGCGAAGCCTCTTCGAAGATGTATCAGGATGCCGCTGCAAACCCTCAGGGAGCCGGAGCACCGCCTCCGCATGATGGCGCATCGCAGAACGGCCACGACGGCAAAGTCGAGAACGCCGAATATACGGTGGTGGATGAGGAGAAGAAATAACATCTGAACTGGAATTAATGGAATTTCAGGAATGAATGGAATGTAGGGCACGCTGCGCGTGCCCTTTTCTTTTTCTTTCACCCATTGTGTCATTCTGAACGGAGTCCGAATCGCGAATGCGATTCGGACGAAGTGAAGAATCCCGTGAAGGATTACTTGAATGCTTCTTTTTACAACGTATTTAAGCATCTAAATTAGGTCAAAGATTATTACCCAAATTCCTGCATTCTTTTCCTCGGGAAAAGCATTATATTTGCATCATGCTTACAAAACTTTCGGTTTTGCTTTTCGTCCTCTTCCTCGCTCTTCCCTGCTTCGCCCAGCAGCCTAGGATCGATAGCATTGCCGTCGATGAAGATAAAGGCGAATTAGTTTTGCATGGTGATTTTCAGAATTCCTCTTCGGCTATCGTTCTTGTTGATTCTGTTTCGTTGCCGGTTACTTTGACATCGGATACACTGATTCGAGCTACGATCCCGGTGAGCGGGAAAGGATCAGCTGGATGGGTTAGTATTACTGATAAAGTTACAGAAAGTAATAGAAAATTAATAACTTACGTACATTTTTATATATACCATTATACTAGTTATTCCCCACAATGTTTTTCGTTACATGCTGATTCTATTAATATTCGAGCAGACTTTTTAGATTTAGATTCTGCTACAAATAATTATTTTATTTGTTCAAACCTTTCACGTTGCCATGATGAACTTTATTGTACTTTGGGCATGGGAAATAATAATTATGATTCTGCAGCGACATTACAAGCATCTTTACAATATGATGCCAGTAAAAAATATTTTATCTATCCTATCACCTCGTTTGAGGCTGCAACAGGATATACTACATTCTATAAAGCTTACGTTAGTATAGATAATAATTTTGCTCCAATTTATCATTCTGAAATTAGTCAGTCGAATGAACAATTCTTTTGGGGGTCACTCGTCCCTACTGATTTCCCCCCCTCAACTACAAGGGTTAACGCAATCCTATCAATTCCAAACATCCTTCAAGCCCATCTCTCTTCCGATCCAATTGCAGAGAATGCAGATATGATCGTAACTCTTCAGAATCCGAAAAATACGCAAATGCAAATCATAGATATTCTCGGCCACATCATCTCATCCGATGCCAAAATGCTGCAAGCAGGAGAAAATAAAATGCCGATCAATTCTTCTGTGCTTCTCTCCGGCATTTATATTTGCCGGCTTGAGGCAGACGGAGAGGTTGTATCGGTGCGGTTTGTGAAGGAGTAGCAACTAAGGCTTTCCGCAATACGTTTTTCCTCTTCGAATAATGAAGACTACTCTATATTTCGAAAATAGTGTTAGAAAGCGAAGGGCTTATCTGAAGGAGAAGTGGATANNATTCGGCACTGGACATATATCGAGGAACTTGGAAAATATTTACGGGTTATTACTTTAAGCGACGGTGAAAGCGTCTTGAATGCTTTTCCCGACCGTGATTTTAGAAAGAAACAATTATGAAGTTCGACTATTATCAGGATACAGACTCACTCTATATCGAGCTTTCCGACAGGGAAGCAATCGATTCACGTGAGGTAGCACCGAACATCGTTTTCGACTACGATAACGATGGGAATGTGGTAGGCATTGACGTATATCAGTATGCCAGTAAATTTATTGACCTCGATTCCCTCGAGGCGCATTCGGTTCCTCGTCATGCAATAGCAGTTTAAGTCGCAGCGGACAGCGTGGTTGTATCGGTGCGGTTTGTGAAGNNTCATAAAATCAAGGTTCAGACAATCTTCACGGGATTCTTCACTACGCTTTGCTTCGTTCAGAATGAGATGAAATTCCGAAATGCCGCGTTATTTATTTTACTCTTTGCCGCAAGTGCATTAGCCGGTCCCATCATTCCCTCTCGATGCTTCATTTATGCTCCGGAATTTCGTAATCCCAAAGATACAACAAGAGGCGCCGTATTTCTTCGTCAGCAAGGAATATGGGGCGATATTTNNATTGGAGCATTTCAACGGGCGGCATTATACAATTTGTAGAATGGGAGCATTCGGCGATCTATCTTGTCGGCGATTATGAAATGGTTGCCGATGAGCACAGTAATATTTATTTTCATCCGCGGGGAATATTCTGGACCGAAGGAATTCTCTTTGCCGATAAGATCGGCAATACGGAATTGCATACGGGATATATTAATCGCTGCCATCACGATATAGATAATCTCGAGATCCAAACGGTCGGCAATGCCGAAGAGCGGACACTTATCTACAGTTCGCTTTTGGCGAATTTTGTCTGGCGCGATGTAAGCGTTGGCAAAGCTCATGCTGATCTTTGGACGCAGCTTGATTGGTATGTTTTCCGTCAGGATTATCTTAT
>PLXB01000219.1 GCA_003151215.1 Ignavibacteriota bacterium | reverse complement strand
TCTGGTTCCGAATTTAATGAAGACACGCTCTATGGGAATCGGGTCGTTGGCAACAAGCAATCTATGGATCTATATGTGGCGCTCAGAAACGAATTATCGTATGAACTCGTGAATTCGACGAGCAACTATCGAGTTTTTTACTCTTTGAATACTCACGAATGCGCGGACTCGAGTTTCCTTTTCAACTGCCGCAATTGTACGGACTGTATCGGCGGCGTAAATTTGCGCAACAAGTCGTATTGTATTCTCAATGAACAATTTTCTCGGGAAGAATATCTGAAACGTAAAACAGAACTCAAACTTGAAACGCAGGAAGGAGTTGATCAAATGGAAAAATTTCACCAAGATCTTGTTTTGCGTTCGATNNTATGCGAATATTTTAAAATCAGTGAATGCAACTGGCGATAATCTGGAAAGCGTCAAGAATGGAAAAGAATGTTTTGATATTTTTGAGGCCGAAGATGTGAAGTTTTGCAGCTGGGGAGGATACGGTCTCAAGGATTCATATGATGCTTCTCCCGGAGTCGGTATTAAAGCCGAAATGCTTTATGATTGCGTCGACACAGGCCTTCAAGAAAGTTATTGTTTTTGGACAGCAGTTGTTTATCATTCGTATAATGTCCGCTACTCGATCAATTGTCACTCCTCATCAAATCTTTTCGGCTGTTATGGTTTGCGCAGTAAAGAATATTGTATTTTCAATAAGCAATATTCAAAAGAAGAGTATGAAATGCTTGTTCCGAAAATCATTGAGCATATGAACGCGATGCCATATATCGATACCAAAGGACGGATCTTCACATATGGAGAATTCTTTCCATACGACATTTCTCCGTTTGCCTACAATGAAACAATCGCTCAGGAATATTTTCCGCTTTCAAAGGAGCAGTCGCTTGAGTGCGGATTCACATGGCAAGACAAAGAAGGGAAGGAATATCAACCGACCACGGAGTCGGATAAGTTACCGCACTCAATTATGCAAACTGACGACTCAATTACAAAAGAAATTGTCCGCTGCGCGAGCAACGGCGATCCCAAAAAACAATGTACTGGTGCGTACCGCATAACTGCCCAAGAACTCGAGATGCTTCGCAAGCTCAATATTCCGCTCCCGAAATATTGCTTCAGCTGCCGTCATTTCCATCGTATTTCCAAGCGAAATCCGCTCAAACTGTGGCACCGTTCATGTATGTGCGATCAGGGAACCCACGGGCATATGGGTACATGTATAAATGAGTTTGAAACTTCATATAAACCGGACCGTCCGGAGAAGATTTATTGTGAAAGTTGCTATCAAAAAGAAGTGATATAATAGGTTTATGTTATTCGTTTATACGACAACCAAAGACAAGGAAAGCGCGGAAATGCTCGCCAATGAGGTCATTGATCTCAAGCTTGCGGCGCGGGCGAACTTTTGGCCTGTCGAATCAATCTATTATTGGGAAGGCGTCAAAGAAACAGCCAACCATTTTATGGTTATGTTCACGACCCACAACGACGAAGCGCATGATCTGGAATCCCACATTATCGCAAAGCATTCCATCACTGTGCCGATGATTGCGCGGACTCAAGTCGATATGGTTAATGAAGCGTACCAGCTGTGGGTGAATGAAACTTTGGGAATGTGATATGGAAACTGAGAACCGACAATGTCAGAATTGCAGAAATAGCTTTGCTGTTGAACCGGACGATTTCGGATTTTATGAAAAAATGGGTCTTCCTGTGCCGACATTTTGTCCTAGATGTCGAAGCCAAAGGAGATTATCATGGAGAAATAATCTTTCTCTTTATAATAGAACGTGCGAATTATGCAAAAAATCCGTAGTCACTTTATATTCTCCAGAATCAAATATTACGGTGTACTGCAATAAATGNNCGAGAGCTTGTGCAGAAAATTCCGCATATGGCGATTGTAAATGACAATGGTATTGCAAGTACAAATTGTGAATATACGCACGATTGCTGGTTTGCGAAGGATTGTTATATGTTATTTTCTGCATGGCGGGCAGAAAATGTGATGTATGGTTTCCTGATTGCAGGAGCGAACGGAAGAAATATAAAAGATGTCGTAGATTGCCTGAACATTTTGGATACCAACGAGCGTATATATGAATGCACCAGTTGCGAAAAATCGTATCAACTGAAGAATTCGCAATTCTGCGTTTCCTGTGTCGACTCGCAATTCCTGTACGATTGCCGCGCTTGCACTGATTGTTTTATGTGTGCAGGGCTTCGGAATAAAAAATATCATTTTAAAAATAAGGAATATTCAAAAGAAGAATATGAGAAAATTCTGGCTGAATATGAAACCGGTACGTTTTCCGGGGTGGAGAAAGCGCAAAAAGAATATGATGCGTTTATTCTCACATATCCGCGACGGTATGCGTATATTATCCAGAGTATGAATTGCACGGGTGATATTAATACTAACTGCAAGAATGTCAGAGATTCTTATGGAATGATCGGGGCGGAAAATTGCCGATATTATGATTATGGTGTGAGTCCGAAAGATTCTTATGACATAACTATGTCAGGAGAACTTTCTGAATGTTATGAGAATATCGTCGCCGACCATTCATCACGAAACTTTTTTGGGATTTTTTCAGTCAAAAATCAAGATGTTCGTTATACCCAGCATTGCCACTCTTCGAAGCACTTATTTGGCTGTTCACAGCTTCGTGCTGGCGAGTACTGTATTTTGAATAAACAATATTCCAAGGAAGAATACGAGGAATTAGTTCCGAAAGTAATCGAGCATATGAATGCTATGCCGTATATCGACAAAAACGGCTGTGAGTACCGGTTTGGCGAATTTTATCCTGCCGAGCTTTCTCCGTTCGGATACAATGAGACTGTTGCGCTTGACCAGATTCCTATATCAAAAGAGGAAGTATTAAAAAAGAATTTCAAATGGCAGGATAATCCACAGATGACTGTCGGAAAGGAAACGATGAAGCCTGAGCAGATACCCGATGCAATCGGCGCTATTCCTGATTCTGTGACAAATGAAATACTGGCGTGCATCGAATGCAAAAGGAATTACAAAATTATTCCGAATGAACTTACTTTTTATAAAAAACAACAGATTCCTATTCCACGAAGATGTTTCCATTGCCGTCATCACGCCCGAATTCTGCGCCGCAATCCGCTAGAACTTTGGCATCGTTCTTGCATGTGCGAAAAGGCAAGTCACCAGCACCAAGGAAAATGTCCGAACGAATTTGAAACTTCGTATGCACCCGAGCGCTCTGAGGTTATTTATTGCGAGTCCTGTTATCAGAAAGAAATAGCATAATATGGAAACTCTTGCTTGTAAAAACTGTAAAAAAGATTTTATCGTCGAAGAAGATGATAAGGGTTTTTACGAAAAGTTAAGTGTTCCA
>PLXB01000098.1 GCA_003151215.1 Ignavibacteriota bacterium | reverse complement strand
TACCCTTGAAAATTTTTGGTGTTTGCTCAAAAGGAGCATAAAAGGCACTTACGTTCAGGTTATGCCGTTCCACTTGGAACGCTATGTCGTTGAACAGGCGTATCGTTATAATAACCGGAAACGGGACGATCTGACACGGTTTATTATATGCGTCTCTCAGATATTCGGGAGAAGGCTCACATACGAACAGTTAATCAGTAAGGGAGCAGAGATTTGACGGACGAACAGACTACGAAACCCTCAGAGGACGAAGCACCAACCTTCGAAGAGTTTACGCTCTTCGTAAAAAAGCTTCTCGCCGTGCCTTATCCGATTATCTCCGAACCGGAAGAAAAAAGCGAGTCAGATTTAACAGAAAACGATCTAATAAAGCCTACCGAAAAGACGTAGCAAAAAATAAGTCCTAACTATGGGGATTCGTGGAATTTAGTGAGATTTGGTGTGAATTATTTCGAACGCTGAAAAGTTAGTAAAAGCGGGGTTAATCTTAACCGGATACCCCGCTTTTATAATTAACAGAGTTCAATATACAACCAGAGGATTGTATAGGTGAACTATTTTATTATTCTCCTCTTAAAGAAAGTAAAACTATTATGAATAGTTTTTTCTTGACATCTTCCCAAAAGGAAGAAACTCCCCTGCCTGAATTGAAAAATTTAGGCATGGTATCAATGCCTGACTTCGTACCCGAAGCTTGGCAACCTAAACCCGTATTCCGCTTATCAGATCTTATGGCTCCCAAAGAACCGAAGATTTCCGATTTGATGAAGAGGGTTTTTGATGAATATAACCCGAAATAAAAAAGCTGATACGGCAACGCTGTAACGTTGCCGTATCTATTGCTCGGTAGTATAAAACGGTAGTACGCGCACCTTCTCAGTTTCGCAGTACTGGTTCGAATCCAGTCCGAGCAACAATCGTTAAAACAAATCAGTTATGGTGCTACTTTCAAGGTTTGCGGAATATATCAGCTATAGCACCTTTTCGGCTTTACGTGATCTAATAGTTAATACTAAACCGAAATTTTATATAAGATAGTTCGCGGGCTACTTACAGAGAATAGGGATTATCATTCCGCCTATCGTGCCTGTCCTACTTACCCAAAATGTTTCCTCATCTTTCGGTTCGGAATCCATAATAATCTCATTCTTTGAATTATATATCACGGTTTCAAGAAGTTTATATTTGCCAATTTCGCATTCAATCTCTTCCTTTCTCAAATAATACTGCAAGTCAAAAAATGCCCTGTCTTTTGTGCTGTATACCAAATACATCTGTTCGGTGATGAGAGAATCGCGCGAAGGAATAAACTTAGTCCATACCACATAGTTGCCGTCATCGTTTATTTTTAGAGAGGTTTTGTTATACAAAAATTCGCCTTTTTTAGCAATTACATAACGTATCCATTCCTTTTCTTTTCCATGAAAAGGCGTGAATAATAGACATATTACAAGTAATGACTTCATACGAAATCAAACCCTACTTGCCGTGTAGTGGTTTCCTGTCCAATGGTTCGGGTTGTAATACTAAGTTATTCGCGGCGTTTGCCATTGCTACGGAAGAATCCGGCGGCGTTCCGCCCATCATAGCATGATTACTGCGAATAGCTTCTTTATCCAGTACGGGAGTTGAGGGTATTATGGGTTGTTTTGCCGGAGCCGGAGCCGGAGCCGGAGCCGGAGCATTTCCATATTGAGTTTTTAAGTCGTTATGTACTGGCATAGTTTTGTAGTAAAAGGCACTGAGACAACTGAGCAACAGTGCCTTTTACAGAAAACACAATCATTCAGTTGTCAATGGACAAAAGAGCAACAACCAGTTTTAGCTCAATTTTAACTGAGGTAACATGTATGTTGTTGCCAAAAATAATTGTGTTCATAGGATTTATTCTTCTCGCCGTGACCGGTGCATGTTTCAGATCCGAGACTTCCGGAGGCTCTTGGGTCACTGCCTCTTCAGCCGGCTTTGCTCCACGCGCATGGTTTACATCGGCTGTTGTAGATGATAAAATATACGTGATCGGCGGTTTTGGAGATAGTACCCTTGCCACGACAGTTGATGTCTTTCATCCTTCGGAAAATAAATGGAGCACTCTGGCAACAACAGGCACGTTCACTCCGCGTGGCAGCCTGGCATCATGTGTTCTTGGCGATAAGATCTATGTTATGGGCGGAGCCATCGGACCGGAGAAACCATCGAATATGAGCAACGCCGTTGAGATATTCGATCCGGCAACCAATAGCTGGAGTACGCCGAAAACAACGGGCACATTTACTCCGCGAAATAATCTCTGTGCATGTGTTATTGATGGGAAAATTTATACGCTCGGAGGCTATAATGCCGAATCTCCGGGTGATCTTAATATCCTTGAAGTTTTCGATCCTCAGGCAAATACCTGGAACAGCCCGATAACGAACGGGACGTTCACTCCGCACGGCGCATTTACTGCAAATGTCGTTGGCGGGAAAATTTATGCGATCGGAGGATTCAATGACCATGGAGCGCGCGGACATCGGGTACTTTCATCTGTAGAAGTTTTCGACCCTTTGACCAACTCCTGGAGCACACCGAATACCACGGGGACTTTCACTGCGCGTCTGTTGCATAGCTCAGGAGTTATCGGTAATAAGATCTATATCATCGGGGGTACACCCGATATGGTTAATCCGCTGAAAGAGAATACTGTTCAAGTGTTCGACCCCGAAACAAATTCCTGGATCTCGCCGCAAACCAAAGGTACCTTCACTCCACGGTCGTATCTATCAACGTGTGCGCTTGGCAACAAATTGTATACGATCGGCGGTCAGGATACTGCCACGGTATTTAATAAAGTAGAAGTTTTCACGCCGTGAAAGTGAGAAATTAAAGCTTTAAATGGGTGCGAGTACGGGGAAATAACGCCATTCCCTATCTCAAGCCTCTCCATGTCGTAATTTTGCATGATTTCTAAATTTTGACTTCATGGCAAAACAGACTGCATCCCCAAAACCGAAAACGTTATCGCCTATCTCGCTTCCGAAGATCCCGGTGCTTGCAGTGCTTGGCATATTGCTGAGCTTAGTTCTTATCTTCTACTGGCCGATACTCTTTGGCGGGAAATTCCTCTGGGAGGATTTCGTCGAGCAGGAATTTCCGTTCCGGACTTTTGCCACGTCATCCCTTGCGAATGGGCATATTCCGCAATGGAACCCATATGTTTTTTCGGGAATGCCATTCATTGCCGATATTCAGATCGCTTTCTGGTATCCGATGAATATGCTGCAGTCGCTCTTTGTCTCCGGCGATCATCTATCACCTGTTATCATGCAATGGTTCATCATTCTGCATTATTTCATTGCTGGGGCAGGAATGTTCTTTCTCGTAAAAAATATTTTTAAGACCGATGATCTCTCCGCCATTTTCGCCGGAATCGTATATGCATTCAGCGGCTATCTGACGGCGCAGCCGATGCATCAGATGATCGTCTATCAGCTTGCGCTTTTTCCGTTTGTGATTCTGCTTTTTTTGAAAGGCTGTGATTCATTGAAGCATTCGATCGGTGCAGGTCTTGTTCTCGGAGCCATGTATCTTGCAGGCCATCCGCAGACTTCGCTTTACTTAACGTTCTTCCTCGGACTTCTTGCAGTGTATGAAATTGTCTATCGTATCCGCAATAAGGAAGGGGAGAAATTCACCGCGATGGTTTTTCTTCGCATGGCAATTCCGGCCATTATTGCGTTCGGACTTTTTGCAATTCAGCTTCTGCCTTCGCAGGAACTTGCCGCACTATCAAGGCGCGATGTGATCACCTTCGAAAAATCAGTTGAAGGTTCGCTGAGCTTTGGGCATCTTGTCACGCTTATTCTGCCTCGCCTTTTCGGCGTAACCGATGCCATGCGCGAAGCGAAAGTGCAGTACTGGAACGGTCCGTACTATCTATCATGGGAGACGATGTGCTATATCGGAGTGCTTCCGCTTCTCTTTGCAATTGTTGCTGCCTTCGGTGGAAAAAAGAAATATGTTGCATTCTTTGCAGGGATGAGTTTACTTGCCATTCTCTTCTCGCTCGGCGATCATTTCTTTCTGTACAAAATATTCTTCCAGCTTCCGCTTTTCAATAAACTCCGCACTCCTGCGCGAATGATGATGGTCTTTACTTTTGCAATGAGTGCATTGGCAGGAGTTGGATTATCACAGGCGATAAGAAGGGAATTGCCAGATCGAACGCGAAAAATAATTTATGGATGCATGGGAGTTTTTGGACTTATTTGGATCGCAGCTCTTGCCGGAATGTTCACGCCGCAATCATTTATGGCAGGCGCACCACCTGAGAGTGCAGCTTCAATCTCCTGGTCGGCGGGACTTGCTGCTCTTCCTGTCATCTCAATGCTTCTCATTGGATTTTTGCTGATTCAAAAAAGAACAGGCGGAATGCCGCTTGCGCTTGGTGTGATAGCACTCACGGTTATCGAATTGTTCAACTACGGAATGGGCATTAATGCTTCGACTGAAGATCCTCGCGTTGCCTATAATGCACAGCCGGCGCTCGTTGATCAGATCAAGCAAGATCAGGCGAAAGAGCTATCGCGTGCCCGCATCCGTTCGGCTCATGCCATGCTTCTGAAACGAAATGAAGGAGCATACGATAGAATACAATTATTCGAAGGTTACGACCCGCTCGTCTTACAGCGTAGTTCGCCCGATTGCAGCAATAACGAGATGCAGGCAGATCTGATGAATATCAAATGGACGGTTATGGAAAAAGGCGGCGGCGCAGATTTTGTTCAACGTCCATCGTACTTACCCAGAGTAAAGATCTACTACAAAACTGTAATTCATCCCGATGAAGAAGCGAAGGAATTCATCAGAACCGATGCTTCATTCGATTACCGGAATGTCATATTACTTGAAGAAAAACCAAGTCTCGATATTACTTCAGTTGATTCTTCATCTAAAGCACAAGTAACGCGCTTCGAAACGAATGAGATCGAAGCAAAAGTCTTGACGAATGAAAACGGAATGCTCTTTTTCTCGGAAGTATACTATCCTGCCTGGCATGCATATATAGATGGGAAAGAAACGAAGCTTTACCGTGCCTTCACTTCGCTTCGCGCAGTTGAAGTTCCGAAAGGGGAGCACACAGTCGTTTTGAAATACGAATCGGATGCATTTAAGACGGGCTCGATGCTGACACTTGCAACGCTTGGTCTCTCGCTTGCTGCATTGGGAGTATTTGCTTTCGGAAAAAAGAAATTGTGAATAACGAAAAAGAGAAAATCCTTATCATCGCACTTCCCGGTCTTGGCGATGCCCTGATGTCCACACCGATGCTTGCCCTTCTTCGCAAGGCAAAGCCAGATGCCGAGATCCATATTCTCGTGATGTTTGACGCAACACGCGAGTTATTTCTGACGAATCCGAATCTCGACCATATCCATTATTTTGATTTCATCAATGTCAATAAATTCGAAGGCTTCTTATATTTATTGCATTTGCGTAAATTATCGTTTGATGTTTNNGGCGTGAGTATAACTTCTTTTCTTTTCTCCTTGCCGCAAAGAAAAGAATCGGGATTCGCTACGGTCATCGCAATTGGCAGAATCTGAATTGGCTCAATACGGATCTTATCACAGAAGACGATTCCTGCCATTGCGTAGAGGAAAATGTGCGGCTACTTAAAGCACTTGGCATTACGCCGGTAATACAGGAAGAGTCACTTCCGAATCTTGAATTGCATTTACTGCCCGAGCATGTTGCTTTTGCAGATAAATGGATGAAAGAGCATAAATTAGAGAGCAGGCAAAATCTCATCGGCTTCCATGCGGGTACAGCGCTTTTTAAGAATCATATCATGCGCCGTTGGGCGCCGGAAAAATTTGCCGAACTTGCACAGAGGTTGAAGCAGGAACTTGGAGTAACCATTCTTCTTTACGGCGGACCCGATGATATTCAACCGAATGAGATCATCATGAATTTATGCGGCGATGATATTATTGAGGTAAAAACGAAATCTATTCTCGATTCCGTTGCCATTATGCAAAAGATGTTGCTTTTCGTTTCGAACGATTCTGCACTAATGCATATTGCCGGCGCACTCGATCTGCCGACGGTGGCGATCTTCGGCCCGACAAATGAAACGTACGTGCATCCCTGGAAAACGGAATATGAGATCGTCCATACCGGTATCGAATGCCGCCCATGTTTTTATTATTCTCCAAAGCCTCTGACATGTTACCGCAGTTCCGAAGAGCATTTTCTTTGCATGAAGGATATTGAGATGGGGATGGTTTTTGATGCAGTTTCGAGACTTCTTATGCTGGCTCGATCAGCAAAGAATTAAGAACCCTTTACAAAGAATCCCTGTTTAATTTTAATGGCTCATAAATCGAGCCTTTTATTAAGTTACAAAGTAGGACTAATTCAGTCCTACTTAAAGAAAAAGTAAGTAATGCTAAGGCTTTCAAAACGCGTAGAATACGGACTTATGGCGCTTCAGTATCTGGCGAGATCAGGATCTGTTGCGACGACGCGCGAGATATCCGCAGCTGGAAATATTCCGTATGAATTGCTTGCGAAGGTGATGCAATCACTGAAGCATGAAGGCATTATCGATTCTTATCAGGGAGTACGCGGCGGATATGCTCTGCTCTTTTCTCCTGATTCGATCAATCTTTCCCGTGTCGTCCGGGCACTTGATGAGCATACGACGATCACCGAATGCATTTCGCCGAGCGGCGATCATGCAACGTGCGATATGTTTAATACCTGCACGATCAAAGAACCGATGAATAAACTCCAGCAGAGAATGGAAGATTCGGTGGGGAAGATGACGATAGCGGAATTGCTATAAAATTTTTGAAAAGGAAATGATACAATGGTAAAGATACCGATTTATTTAGATAATAACGCCACAACGAAATTAGATCCTCGTGTGCTCGAGGCGATGATGCCGTATTTTACCGAGATATTCGGTAATGCAGCAAGCCGTAATCATAGTTTTGGCTGGAAAGCCGAAGAAGGAGTTGATTGGGCGCGGAATACGATTGCGAAGTACATTGGTGCAGACGAGAAGGAAATCGTCTTCACGAGCGGCTCGACGGAATCAAATAATCTTGCCATCAAAGGCGTTGCCGAGATGTATGCCTCGAAAGGCAATCATATCATAACATGTACGACTGAGCACAAAGCCGTTCTCGATACATGCAAGGCTCTTGAGCGTAAGGGTTCGCGTGTTACATACATGCCGGTCAATAAAGAAGGGTTTGTCAATCTTGATCTGCTTGGTGAGTCCATCACCGATCAGACGATTCTCGTTACGATCATGCATGCCAATAATGAGATCGGCGTTGTGCAGGATATTGAAGCGATCGGAAAAATTTGTCATGAACGCGGTGTGCTCTTTCATACCGATGCAACACAATCAATCGGTAAGATCCCGTTCGATGCTCAGAGGATGAATGTCGATCTTGCATCGATGTCAGCGCATAAGATCTACGGACCAAAAGGTGTCGGAGCGCTCTTTGTTCGCAAGAAAAATCCGCGCGTCAAGCTTTCCTCTCAGATGGATGGCGGCGGACATGAGCGCGGCATGCGTTCGGGCACATTGAATGTGCCGGGTATTGTCGGGCTTGCAAAAGCGCTTGAGATATGCATTACCGATATGCCTGTCGAAGTGCCGCATATTCAGGGTATGCGCGATAAACTTTGGAAAACACTTTTGGCTGAGCTTGATGAAATTTATATTAACGGACCTGATCCGCTTCAAATGCCTGAATGGCGTTTGCCGGGAAATTTGAATGTCAGTTTTGCATTCGTCGAAGGCGAAGCTATGATGATGGGTATTAAAGATATTGCCGTTAGTTCAGGCTCTGCCTGCACATCGGCATCTCTTGAGCCGAGTTATATTTTAAAGGCGCTTGGAGTCGGAGAAGATCTTGCTCATACTTCTATCCGTTTCGGAATCGGAAGATTCAATACGGAAGAAGAGATCGATTATACTGCGGTTGAAGTAATCAAAGCCGTTCGTCACTTGCGCGATATGTCGCCCCTTTATGAAATGGCGAAGATGGGAATCGATCTAAAATCAGTGGAGTGGGCAGCACACTAAAGTACTGAGTTGTGAGAAAAGATTCGTATTTTTGAATCTTCTATCATGAACTTGAATAAATAAACTATGCCAACAGCAGATATTTTTATAGATTATCCGTACGAGCTTCTCAGCTACATGCGTGAAATACATAAACCTGTATTTCATAATTCAAATGTATTCCTGCGTGATGTTCAGTATTCGATCCAGGATTATTTTCAGGATAGGCAGGGGGTAACCATTCGCGATGCCGACGCAGTTAAAATGGCTGAGGAAGTTGCAAGGGGATTCGAACGCAAAGGAATTTTTCGCAAAGTGAATCCGCAGGGTTTCACGCTGAATTTTCCGGAGCTTGTTGCCAGTAAGACCGGTAACACGAAAGGTGGTTTGAACGGCGAATTGCCCGATCAGATGCCTCCGCCAAAAGCGGCAGTACCTGCGCCAATGGCAAAACCTGCTGCTCCGGCAGCTGCACCAAAGGCAGCAGCGTCCGCACCAGGTGTACCGAAACCTGCAACTGCACCGGCTTCCACGGGAGCTGCTCCGGCAGGAGCAAAAGCGCCGCCGCCATGGCTTAAGAAGTGAATCTTTGGAATGATTTTTGCGTAATAATAACATAGAAAGAAGAGATACTTATGGCATATTCAGAAAAGGTTTTAGATCACTACTCGCATCCGCGTAATGTGGGTACGATGGACCCGAACGATCCGAACGTCGGAACGGGACTTGTCGGCGCGCCGGAATGCGGCGATGTCATGCGTCTTCAATTAAAGATCAATGACGATGGCATTATCGAAGATGCGAAGTTCAAAACGTTTGGCTGCGGAAGCGCGATCGCCTCAAGCTCATTTGCAACCGAAGTTATTAAGGGACGCTCGATCGATGAAGCGTATGCTTTGAAGAATACGGAGATCGTGAAGGAATTGAATCTTCCTCCGGTGAAGATCCACTGTTCGGTTCTTGCCGAAGATGCGATCAAGGCTGCGATCTCGGACTATAAGAAAAAACATGCAGCGCTTGAAGCTGCTCATGCATAAAATTTTAGCTAAGGAGAAGATAACTATGTTAATGGAAAATGATGTAATGACGGCTCCCTCTTTAGAAGAGACGACAGTGGAGCAGGCGTTTGCCAATATCAATGAGGAGATCGTTCTCTCGGAGAAAGCTCGCACTGAGATCACGAAGATCATGGCGGCGAATAATATTCCCGAGACGTATGGCTTGCGCGTTGGTGTAAAAGGGGGCGGCTGTTCGGGGCTTTCTTATTCGCTTGGCTTCGATAAAGAAGCACGCGAAGGCGATAAGAAGATCACGATCGACGGCGTAAATATTTTCGTCGATCCTAAATCTCTTTTTTATCTTTCGGGTACGCAACTTGATTATACCGACGGCCTGAACGGCAAAGGATTTGTGTTCAACAATCCGAATGCTACGAAATCCTGCGGATGCGGCAGTTCATTCGGTGTGTAATTCCTGTGAATGAATGAAAAAGTATTCTACAGAATTCGTAATATTGATTACTTTTCTGTTTGTATTATTTTTTATACTCATCCTGAATAGTATCTTAAAGTTTATGCCGGTTTCTGTTCGATATGGTGTGATGGGAATTTATACCGGAATTGCCATCAGAACATTCATGATAAAACAGAGAAGAAAAAGGGAAAGGCAAGAATTTCTGTCTCAAATACAGGAAAGAATTTAATGCAGGACTTTTTTCTCACGCTTGGCGTAGAGCGCACATTTGGTTTTGAAAACGCCGCTCTTGAGCGGCGTTTTCACGAATTACAGCGAGGCTCTCATCCCGATAGATTCGCAGGGCAATCGGCGGGAATTATTAATTCTGCTCTTGACGAATCCAGTAATATCAATGAAGCCTATCGTACGCTTCGCGATCCGCACCGGCGCACCAAACATCTTTTATCGTTATACGGCTTTTCGGTAGAGCAATCGAAGCAAGTTCCGATGGATCTTCTTGAGCTTGTGATGAATGTACAGGAGAAAGTCGCTGAGCTTGATTTTGCTGCTGATGATGTAAAAGCTGAACTACTGGAAAGTATTGATCCGATACTGGATGAGCTTGAAGAGATCCGAGTTGTCATAAACGATGAATGCAATGTATTGCGCGACCAATGGGATGGAATTCATCCGCATTCCGAACCGGGAGCAAATATCACCGAAAATGAAAAAATAATTTTGCAGCAACTGGCTGCTAAACTTGCCTCGCGAGCATACATTACAACTCTTCTCGATTCTCTCACGGCAGCATCAAAAGGCGAATCGATGGTATTAAAACACTGATACTAATGCCCACAACTTCTGATCACATTCTTTCATCACTGCAAGGTGCTCAAGAGGCCCTTGCGGCATTTTTAGCTGATAAAGATTCGCTTGCAAAAGTCGAACAATTTGTTGAGCTTTTAACAAAGACATTCAACTCCGGCAACAAAGTTTATTCTGCCGGCAATGGAGGAAGTCATTGCGATGCAATGCATTTTTCTGAAGAGTGGACTGGCCGCTACCGCAAAGATCGCCGCCCGCTTCCTGCGCTTGCATTCGCCGACCCTTCGCACATGAGCTGTGTATCGAATGATTACGGCTTTGAGCATGTCTTCGAAAGACAACTTCGCGGCCTTGCTCGTAAGGGTGACCTTCTCGTCGGACTCTCAACTTCGGGAAACTCTGAAAATGTCATTCGGGCGGTCAAAGCGGCAAAAGAGATCGGTGTTCGAAGTGTCTGTCTGTTGGGTCGCGATGGCGGAAAGCTCAGAGAACTCGCCAATCTTTCAATTATA
>PLXB01000460.1 GCA_003151215.1 Ignavibacteriota bacterium | reverse complement strand
GGCATTCCAGCGTTTGGAAACAACTACACCGGCGATACATGCCAGCACTTCTCGTCCTTTCGGCGCCATAATATCGAGGCCCTCATGCTTGCGAGCACCGCCATCGCGAGGTGTGCCAAAATTAGGAGTAAGTTCAGAAGGCTGTATACCGCGAACGGGCATTACAAAACGAGGAATGTCGTAGCTAACCGATCGGACCACACGACCCGTCCCCTGACATCCTATAAGCCAAAGGCTCGAGATAAGCAAGAGGGGAGATACCGTGCATACCTTTACTCGCAAGACCCGAGCACACCATGCCAAGTTACGGAATACTTCGCTTGCCAATAATCAGCCTATAAATAAGTAACAGGACAACAGCGCCGATAACGGACATAACAAACCACATCGTATCGGTGGAAGTGCTGATGTTTAGCGCCCGGGCGATAACACCACCGACGACCGAGCCTATTAAACCGATAATCATCGTAACAACACACCCTCCGGGGTCACGGCCGGGTGTGAGAAATTTGGCTATTACACCAATAGCAAGACCAATAAGAGCGATCCAGATGTAAGACATAATTGATTGTATTTGTAGCTATATTATAGGTACACAAAATTAATACTCAATTCGAATAAAAACCTATTTATACCTTATCTCATTTATACAGGTCAATTCCCGCAATACCTTCATTGTCCTTTAGTTTCTCGTAAATGTACGCTGCACAGGCAATGTCTTGTATAGCTGTTCCGGTTGAGTCGTAAATTATAATTTCATCATCGGATGTCCTGCCCGTTATTTTACCAGTAATCAGTTCACCCAGGTCGCCATGAATATCGTCCGCCGTGATAATGCCGGCTTTTATTGGGTTCTGTGATTCGCCAACTTCAATGATCTGGCTTTTAATATCACCTACTACTTTTGCTTTTGCAAAAATCATTGGGTCCAGTTCATTTTTGCCAGGGCTATCGGCTCCGATAGCAGCAATGAAGGTGCCTTTATCGATCCAGGCTTTCTCGACTAAAAAGCTGGTGGAAGGTGTGCAGGTGACTAATACGTTAGATTCTTTACAAACAGCTTCAGGTATTGCCCTGTCAATAGGAATGTGCAATTCCTGTTTCATCCGCCGCACAAACTCGTCAAGTTTCTCCTCATTACGCCCTCCAACCTGTATACTTTCAAAGTTGGCTATATATAGCAGGGCTTTGATCTGTGCTTCCGCCTGGTTGCCATATCCGATAACGCCCAAACGCAAGCTGGATTTCGGCAAAAGATATTTTGCAGCAACTGCCGTAGCTGCCGCCGTACGCATTTTGGAAATCAGCGAAGATTCGAAGACTGCCAGCGGATAGGCATTCTCTGCATCTGATAAATAGATGATGCCCAATACATTTGGCAAACCGTATTGGGTTCGGTTATTAAAAAAGCCGCCGTTGGCTTTCAGCCCATAATACGACCTTTCCCCGATAAGTCCTCCGGTCTTGATATGATATTCGCCATTGGGTGCATCAGCATGAAGAAGACCGGTTTCTATAATCTTGTTTTCGGCATGGAGCCGGTGTGCGCTGGTTACCGCTTCAATGTAAGCGTTCATGTCCAACAGGCGCTCAAAAGAAGAACGGTTGAATAGTAGAGTTTTTCTCAACCTATTTTGATAGAAATGATTTATTAGGCCTCTCAAACAAAATGCCTAATAGTAAAATCTCAGAAAGAAACGTTGCCGAGTGTATCTATAGCTTCTCCCTTGGCGATTTTCGCAACTTCGGCTTCCACTCGTGTCAACGAATCGAGCGAGCGGCCAAGCAATTGATATTGTGTGGTAAGCTCTGGGGTGGAAAATCGAAGAATGGTGTCGATTGAAATCGAAGTCTTGTTGGCATCGACAAAACGAAGGATGCCAATTGTGTGCACAATGATGGCCGATTCAATCGAATCAAACCGGGGTCGCCAGCTTGGTTCAAAAAGACTGCGGCGGAATAGATTGGGAAGAGCTGCAGCGTATTTCGATGAATCCCTATGATACAATGTATCCAGCGTTCGATGCATAAAGTTAGAATATTGCGCAAAAATGAAATCAAGCTTGTCTCCCATAAATTAGCATGCGTTGGATAATGTAATAGCGAGTCCATGCTAAATTTTCGACGGTTCCAACTCTCAAGGTTTTGCGGTAAGAGTGGCGCAAGGTCGATGATCGCTTGTGCATACCGGCGTTTTTCTGATTCTACCTGAACTGCAATCGCAGCATAATGCAATACAGAATCGTAAAATAGCGAATGATGAAGCGTATCGGCCTTAGGCTCGACAGGTTGCCACACGGCGATTTCTGCACTATCGATTGCTTTAACAAGCGCATCGATGGGCGGACCCTTCCGGCCACAACCTGAAATGACGATACACAATAGAACGATCGTCAGTCTCTGATGCACAGTAGATTTACCTCCTGATTATCAATGACTGTTGCGAGCAGTTGCTTCGGGTTTGTTGCGACCAGTTTGTGATGCTTCTCGTCGATACGATGAAATCCAAATCCAGCCCGTTCGAGAATATCGAGAAATTGGAACGCTCCATTCGGATGTCGTTCGTTCAGGCCCTGCGGCCAGAATTCAGAGAATAATATTAACGGCCTTCTATTCTTGGTCAGAGTTTCTGCTCCAAGCAGCACGTCGAGTTCCGCGCCCTGAACATCTAGTATGATTGCATCAGGAACGGAATGAGTGTCTTCGGCAAAAATGTCAATCGTAGTAACAGCGACCGAAACGTGAGAACGCCCCGCAATATTATAAAGCTGATGATCGCCCGAATTTGTTGCGCTCAGTGAAAGTTCGGCAGTCCCATTCCTACTACCAGCGGCAGTTTGAACCGCAATTACATTGTTTGCGTGATTCTCTTCAATCGTTCTTGTCAGAAGCTCGAAATTTTCCGGCGCTGGCTCGAATGCATAGACTTCCCCCTGATTGCCTACTGCCTGGGAGGCAAGCAAAACGTAATACCCAAGATTCGCTCCAATATTATAGACCGTCATACCAGACTTCAGATATTTGCGCGCGAGTTTGGATTCGTACGGCTCATACTGGCGATACATGATGAGTTGATGTGCTACGCCTCCATCCTCGGCCATAACGTACATCGACTTATCCTGCATATTCGGAACGGCTATTTTTTTAATCCCCGTGATGCCAAAGAATGGAAGTAGTTTGTGCAGCCTCCAGGCAAGCTTGTGGTGCAGCGCATTTATTCTTTCCGAACGATCGTATCCTTTTCCGGTAAGCAGTACCAGGAGGAAGCGAAGGGTCTCAAAGATAACACGCTTCATATTTTCGCTTCAACAGTTAAAAAATTTAATCCATACATTTCTGAAATCACGGTTCAGATATTTTCCTCGACAATCACCCGGCCTTCTGCAAACTGATTATCGACAAGACCATCGATAAACCGGCTCGGCTTCGAAAGAACGATGCCGGATTCGCGATCGTAGAGATTGGTCGGATAGGTGATGATGCGATGTTCCTTGGCACAAGTTGCGGCTGCATACATGAGGCACCGCTCTTCTTTTGATAATATATAAGCAGGATTTTGCGGGAATATATTCCCTTCTTCCGCTCTTTTGAAATGCAACATCCATCAGCTTAACTTCTGCCGAATTCCTGCGTAAGATCTTTTAAAAGAATACCGATATGATTAAAACATTCGTATTTCTTCTGTTATTGCCGCTAACAAGTGCTATAGCTGCTGGCCAGGGTTTCAAAGTCGGCGGCACGATGAGACACACTGACCTGGAGGGTGGTTGCTGGTACCTCGACGCTGATAATGGCAAGCGCTACGAACTTCTTGGTGATTCAACCATGATTGCAGGTCTTCATCAGGAAAATAAGCAGGTATCGTTACTTGTGGAGCCGGCAAAGGGCAAAGCATCGATTTGTATGACGGGCGAAATAGTGCAGGTTATCGACCGGCTCGATCAAGTGCGACATCCAGTAGATTTGCTGATAATGCCGATGATGGTGACCGGAACGATCCATCGGACGAAATTGGGCACGTGGTATGCCCAGACTTCAAAAGGAGAGCGATATGAATTTCGTAACCCCTTTTTAGCAAAATATCATCATACAGGCGCTCATATAAACGCGAAGGAACGAGTACTTCTGGACAAGAAAAGCACGAAAGAGGGGATGGACGGGGTAATTCTGCCGGATATTGTAAAGAAAGCAAATGGTAAGATCATAGAAAAGAAGTACGATGCAAGATAGCCGGATACTTATCCGGCAATTCTTACGCTAATGGTTGAGTAGTTCTTCCGTTCTTCTTCTGGTGCTCTCATACGAGACATGTACCATGCCGATGAATCCGATGCGCTCGGCGGCATGAACGTTCTCAGGACGGTCATCGATGAAGAGTGTCTCCTGCGGGACAATGCCGAATGTATCTTTGGTGTGAATGAAGATCGCTTCGTCCGGTTTCACAAGCGAACACTCATTGCTAAAAATTTGGCCGTGAGTTGCTTTTATGGGAGGGAAGGTGTGGCGTAAATAATCGGTATGATAAGGGTTGCTATTGGAGAGGATATATGCAGGGTAACCTCGCTCCATAAGTGACTCCATATAGTCGAGCATTTCTTTATCCGGCGAAAGCATCTGTTGCCAGATAAACTCTAACTCTTTCGCAGTTCCATCCCAGCCAGCGAATTCTCGCATCTTGGTATTGAATCCTTCCCGTGTGTGAACTCCTTCATCGAATTCGTTTATCAATGAATGTTCAGCAAGCTTCAGTTCAATCTCCTCGGCACTGCAGTGTGACCGCTTCGCGATTTCGTGAGAGCCAAACTTTATGTCGCAACGGACCAGAACATTGCCGACATCGAATAGGAAATTACGAATCATAGAGCGACCCTATTTTTTTGTAGCGGGAATATAAAGGTTGCTTATATATTCTCCCAACATTCGCTCACTTGAAAACATGGGGACCGTCGTAGCAATAGATTCCTTGACGACCTTCACCCAGTTGTGTGGCACACCGTCGATTTGCTTGTCATAAAAGAGTGGGATAATTTCTTTTGAGAGAGTGTCATACATATTTTCTGCATCCCGATGGTCCTGCTCTTCGGACGATACTCCTGTGGTGCCAGTTATTCCCCATCCATTTTTGCCATTCCAACCCTCGATCCACCAGCCATCGAGTA
>PLXB01000155.1 GCA_003151215.1 Ignavibacteriota bacterium | reverse complement strand
AATTCTTGCCTTTGAGATGATTGAATTTATATGTCTCTAATGCCTCAAACTGTTCGATCAATTCTTCATTCTTATTATTTTCCAAAAGCAAAAGAATATTGGTAAAGAGGAGACTGACATTTAAACCGCTTTTGTCTTTTGAATAAGTTGGATATTCTTTTAAACGCTTTTGATATTTTTTCTGGCGAAACAAATATGATCTTCTTCGTCTCCCGCTTGCATTTTTTCTCTTTTCAATATCTTCAATATATTCGAGATAGAGATTGAAAATCTCCCAGCGTTCACTTAGTGATGAAGTTTGAGATTCTAATCTCATGTTGGCCATGCATTCGTCGTAAATAATTCTCGCCTCAGAGAATTTCAGGTTATTCATAAGCAGCAGAAAATATTGCTCTTTATACTGAAACCAATAACTTGAATCGGAAGGAATATATTTCCTGCATTGCTCTTCCGCCTTTTTCCCTTTTTTATAATCATGGGCTAAGTTGCAATTCTCCAATATATAAAGCGCATATTCTCCCAAACGAATTGGCGGTGCCAGGTACGGCTTGGTACGCATATACGCAATAGCTCTTTCACATGCTCCAATCGATCTTATAGGACTTCCCGAATATTGATAATACATATATTGTAACCGAAAAAATGCGATGCGGTTTAAATATGAATCGTTTACCAGGAGTTCTTTCTCAGTCTCTTGGAGTGCCTCAAGTGCCGTATCAGCTAATGATTCTTTGATATAGATCGAATTAGACGAATGAATTTGCAAACGTTGCACAAATGTACGGACCTTCGATTCGCTCTGCAAGAGGGCTAACTTCTTCTTCAATGCTTTCTCGTATTTTTCATATTCGATTTTCCTGCCTTCGATCAGTGCACTTATTTTAAATTGTTCGAGAAGTTCGATCGCAACATGGTGGAGTTCGTACTTCTCGGTAAGCCGTAATGTTTTCAGGGCAAGGGGCATGGCACCTTTTCTTCTGCCGAAACGGATAAGTGAGGAAATAATGAATAAGTTTTTATAGGCTGTAAAGATGGCATTCGTATATGCGGAAATCCTCGGATTCGAAAGATCGATATGCGTAATAGTATTCAGCATTCGGCTGATAAAATGTGACTTCAGGAACATATATCTTGTATCGGGTTTTGCTACACCGTATATGCTCATTGCCGCATCCTTATCTTCTTTAATTTTTGAATCGGTTATGATAGTATAGAATTCTCCTACTTTCGATTCCTCAAAATCAGGGCTTTTTATATCCAGATAGCTATTTTTTCCGGAGAAAAATTGATTGAGAAATCTAATAATATCTCGAATTTCTTCTATTTTCATTTGACCAATAGATAAAGTAATATACTGATAGACAATAAATTACCAGTTTCAAAAGTTCCTTAATAGGAATCTACATCCCTAAGAAATAAGGATTATTCAATCTAAGAAAAAGAGAAGAAGACTTAGTATTATTTGCTTCACCTCATAGCATATTTGCAGGGTAGTTCACTAAAACTTCCCAAAAATATGACAGCCTTACTCGCAGTACTCATTTCNNACCATCAGTTACCGCACTTAAACATTCCGAAAATAATAACGCAATACATTGCGTCCCGACATCTGCCCTGAATTTTCTTCCGACGTTTACCGATTCCTCGTTCAGCGTCGAAAATCAAACTTCGGTGGATGTCGGATGGATTAACGTGCATCTTGCCGATGGATCGTATTCTTATATCAACGTCACCGGTTCGGGGGTATTTAATACAACACTTACCGATTACGCTGCCGATTGCTCCTTGCACGGACAGTCGTTTCCCACAGGTGTTCCGACGCGGATCATTATTGACGCGCACACAAGCGTCAGAGTGAGCTGGACGGCAAATATTATTGTCGTTGACGAGGCGGAAACATGGTAAAAATTTAGTCCGCAAGGACTAAGAATGCAGCGTGGATTCCGAGGAAATCCGCCTTCGCAGATGAGCGGCTTTGGTTTTTTTAGTCAGTGATCAAGGCTGCCCGTCTGCGCTGCAACACCTCATTACATAACGTTCTGTTTTATCACTTTTTTCATTACTAAAAACATGAAAAACTTATTATCAACTTCTCGATGTGAGCATAAACGGCTGAGCATTAAGGTGTTCGCTGTGGCTTGCCTATTGGCGTTATTCTCATGCTGTTTAACATCTAATGTTATGGCTCAACCAACAGTGGTTATTACCCCCGTTCATACGAATATTTGCCCTTGGGGTGGCCCCCCTGTTACCCAATGTTGCCTTGAAGTAGTCGTGACAATACCTATGGGAAGTACACTTTCCGACTTTCAGTTCTATATGAGTGGTGGTACACCACCTCCGGATGCAAATGCTTGCTGGGATTTTAGTTGTGCAGGCTCTAACGCTTCACCTCAAGCTCATCTCACTGTTACTAACCCCCGGACGTATGTTACTGCAAATGATGGTATGAGTTTCCATTATTCGACAGCATTAGCCGGACCTGCCACTTTTCAATTCATGCTCTGTCCATTAGCAGGTTGTTCCAGTAATTGGAGCACGATGCATTACAGGACAGCCACAACCGGCGCATTTACTGCATATTCGAATGGTGGATGTAGCGGTGATTCGCCTACTTGCCCGTCATGCGACGAAGTAGATTTATATACCGGTGGCCCATGCTATGAAGAAATCTGTCTCACTAAGCATTGGCCCGGAGGATCGCCGATTACCACTTTTACTCTTCATTTCAATCCGGCCTTACCTAATTATCCATGCACTCCAACCGGCTGCGCTGCTGCTTCTCCATCCTTAGATGCAGGGTCGTCTGGTTGGGCAGTAGGACTTCCAACAAACGGCGGAGCAGATTTAACGGTAACAGCTATTCCTCCTAATTCGCTTGATGCATGTCAAACTATATGTATCGATATCCCTAAATGCGATCCTGTTTCGAGAACAGTTACCGTGACGACAGATGGCTCTTGCACAACTGGTGCAGTAGCTACATTTAAAATTAGCGGCACTGATCCGACAACCATTAGTAAAGATAATTTACAAAATTATCCTAACCCGCTTTCGGATAAGAACCAATTCAAGACAACAATACCTTTCCAGATTGCAGGAAGCGGCGATGCAAAGATTTCGATCTTTGATGAAACAGGAAGGAAAGTCTATACAGACGTTCAGAACTTTTATGGTTCTGGAAGCCATTTCTTTTATTTTACGGGGGAACAACTTCCCGCAGGAAAGTATTTCTATACTATAGAGTCTCCGTTGGGAGCAGTGATCGTAAAGCAATCACTTCTGATCGTGAAGTGACCTTCATTAGAAACGTACGTATCTCCTCTCCGCTTTATGCGGAGAGGAGATAATTAGAGAATAGTATGAAAAGAGCGTTCCTTTTTTCCTTTTTGACTTTCTTTATTTTTGTTGCGGAAATTCATGCGCAATGGTCTCAGGTTTTTACAGTTGCACCTATTCATTATCCGCAGTACGGAGGGGGAGTATATTTTTCAAAAGGTGGATTATGGCTTGTAAGTCCCGGAGACAACATACCCATAAAATTCTATTCATCCTTAGACACGGGTAAAACATGGACTTTGCATACTATTGCGAACTCTAATTCCAGCGTAGGTGGAAATTCGATTCGCTTTATAGACGGGCTGAATGGTGTCATGTCACTTTATGGTTCATCAGAAGCAGAAATTACTTCTGACGCTGGGCAAACATGGAATCTTATTATTGGCGGTGCTTTCGACATGGCTTTTCTCGGATCTTCAAATAGAATCTTAATTGCATTTACCAGTCCCGATTTTATTATCCCGTATCCTTTTACTTCTGCATCATCTACTCCGGTGCCAGGTGGTGGCTCTCTTTCGTTTGCAATCACTCCGAAAGGGACAGTATTTACCGGACATGATCCGATGCAGATGTCTACTGATTTTGGCACTACATGGCAGCGTCGAGGGCGTTATGACTTAGATGGATGGTCAATGACTACAGGGAAACTTTGTGATGATTCAACTATCTATATTGTGAATGAATGGGATCGTAAGATACCGCCTCATTGTGAAATTTATGTTTCTAGCGACGCAGGCAATTCGTTCACCACCAAGTTGCCTAATTCTCAATATGGTTATCTTAGCGGCTCAATTGAGGCTTCGAAGCACGCCGTTTTTTGTGCAACGACTCAGGGAGTTTTGCGATCGACAGATAAAGGGCAGACATGGGCCGGTATTGGAGGACCGGAGTCGCCTTTTAAGGATGTCCGTTCTATTGCAGTAATAAATGATGACATAATCTTCGCTTTGGATTCGCTTGGTATTTTGTGGCGAACCGATAACTGCGGCGGCTTTCCCATAAAAGCCCCGCCTCCACCAATGCCGCAGATCGCTTCAATTCCTGCTAAAGCATCCTCATGTGACAGCGGAAAAGCTTCGGCATCCTTAATGCATACCTATTGCGATGCCCTGACGGTCACCGATGCAACGCTTGTAGGAACAGATGCTTCGTATTTTACTCTTTTGCCTCAGGCATTGCCTATCTCTCTTGGTAACGGTGCCAAGGTATTATTTAATTTAGGATTTAACCCGAAAAAACAAGTCCGGGCATTCTCGGCGCAAATTCATGTCAAAGGTTTTTATATCTTCGAGTATGAAGATACCGTTCGCATTGATACGCTTATCCCTGTCACTGCAACATCAACACCCGTGGCTCCGATCATCACTGCATCGCCTTCGACCTTCATATTCGATACTGTTTCCACCTGCAAACCTCCGGTGGATACGACGGTAACGCTTATCAATAAAGGCTGCGATACATTGACTATAACGCAGGGACCGGGATTGCTTCCGCCGGAATTCACAGTGGTATCATTACTGAATCTGCCGATAAAAATTCCGCCGGATAGTTCGCTTACTGTTACGTTCAGGTTTACGCCAAGCGGCGCAGGGACATTTTCTGTCAATCCGAAATTCACGGCAGTGCAGCAAGGCTTATCGCAGGATATTACTCTTTATTTAGAAGGCTCAGGTAAACAAGAAGGCGGAGTCTTCTCCTACTCGCCAAAAGCATTCAATTTCCAATCGCTTTCGATCTGCGCGCATGATTCGGCTTCGGGGTTTGTGACGAATATCGGATGTGATTCGCTGACNNATATTTGGCGATCCGGATTATACATTTTCAGCACTCAGTCAGCTCCCGGCTCTCAAACCCAGTGATACGATGAAATATGAAGTGTATCTCGATCCTGCACAGAAAGGAATTCGCAATGGCTATCTCGTATTTACATCAAATGATAAGATTTCTACGCGGCATGATACGGTGCATTTTACCGTCACTGTTACCGATGGCACGCGCATACTTTCATCATCTCTTGCAACGGCGGATTTCGGTTCGGTATCGGTCTGCGATGAGCGCGATTCGCTGCTAACCCTCAGCAATACGGGCTGCGATACATTGGTAATAACAGGCTACGGACTTTCGGGTTCGGGATTCGGAACGGATTCGAAGTTCCCGATCATGATCCTCCCTCATACCGATACGACGATTCATATTTTCACTTTGCTCGATACGGCAGGCGGAAAAAGCATAACGACGGGCACATTAACATTCAATAGCAATTCCGATAATACTCTTGCACCGATCACTCTGAGGAGAACGTTCATCGCCTCTGCTCGCCGCGATCTCGGATTATATTTAGACGGAACAGCCAAAGCCGGATACGATCAGAACATCGTCACATACGATATTAAAGAATCACCCGGCAAGTCATTTTCAGGCGCAGGAATAAAACAGATCACCTTCGATCTGAATTATAATACTGATCTTCTTGATTTCACGCAAGGAGTAAGCTCGAATGTGACTTCATCCGATGGCAAAAGCTTTACGATCAGCGGCAACCCTATCGCTGCCGGTCCGAACGGCGTTTTAGCAACGATCGGCTTCACCGTTTATCTGACAAAAGATTCGACGACGAGCATCAACCTTATCAATGTAAAGATCGATACGGTCTCGCTTCCCTGCACCGTCACGACCTTCAGCGACTCGGGCTCTGCAACATTCGATTATAATTTCCTCTGCGGCGAACGCAGCATTGCCGGATTCCTTGGCGGCGTGATGCCGATGCGCATTGTCGCTCTTCGTCCCAATCCTGCACAGGATGAATTACTCATCGATCTGCAATCGGCAGTAAAGCAGGATGCTCAGGTTGAAATCTTAAATGCTCTCGGCGCGAAAGTATATTCCGATATAAAAAATGTGATCCCCGGAGCAAGCAGTATTCATCTCGATACACGAGGTCTTTCATCGGGCGTGTATCTGGTGCGAGTCGGCGCAGCGTCGCAGAGTTTTGTGAAGGTGAAATGATTGTAGGGTCACGGATTATGAATTATTATTCATCAAAGAAGCACCTGTTTTTCTTTGATGGGCACCTTGACAAATGGCTTTATATTTCGTATTTTTGCGACCGGGATTAATGGGATTAAAAAAAGATTATACCGGGATTTTTAGAAGAGTCCGCCATCGGCGGGCTCTCTGGTTTTAAAGAGGGAAATTGGATGTGTGCATAGTGATATTATTGAATTACAAAGAGTTACAAGGCAACTATCGGAGTTTGAGCACCTATAAGTCAGACATAAATAAAACTCATAAGTATAGCATTATCCGGGATTTTAGATTGCCGCGACCGGCTGGAATGCCGGTCTCGCAATGACGTTGTTTTACTGTTACAGCATTCAACTTTCGTCATGTTATCAACAAAATCATCCGATTGTCACAAAAAAGGCGTATGAAACGTCATTACCTTAGAGTTAGTGTGTACAACTTGCCGGATAATGCCTTATTTTTGTATTCAGACTGACTAACCCACTTGTGTATTCTTCTATAACATACTTCAATCCTTATTATGAAACAATTCTTGTTATCACTTTTTGTTGCAGCATTTTTTGCAGCATCGCTTTCCCCGGCGATCGCTCAAGTGCCGCGCATGTTCAGCTATCAAGGTGTTGTGATCGATCCGACTTCGGGTAAATTTATCACCGATGGAAACCATAACATCCTTCTGAATCTTTATGACGCTTTAGGATCTGCAACGCCGATCTATACAGAAAATCAGACGGGAGTGGTTTTTGTCAACGGCATTTTTAACGTGATGATCGGGTCGGTAACTTCGATCCCTCTCACCGTTGCCTTTGATAAAGGCTATTTTCTCGGCGTCTCCATTGATGGCGGCACGGAAATGACTCCGAGGACTCCTCTTTCTCCTGCTCCGTATGCAATTCATGCAATGGTTGCCGATGCAGTATCACCTGGTGCAACCGGCGTTGTCACATCGGTCAATAGCCAAAGCGGCGCAGTCGTATTGAAAGCTGGAAACGGAACATCCATAACAACTTCGAGCGTCGATACACTGACAATTAATTCTACGATAGTCGGAGGCATCGGAGTTTCACAAGTGCTGAATAGCGACGCCTCTATTGTCGTTGCAAATCAGACCGGACCTGTTGCCTCGGTAAGTGTTGCCATAGCCGGAATCACGACGACGAAGATCGCCGATGGAGCCGTCACTCCGGTAAAACTTGACGGATCGGGAGGAACAGCCGGTATGGTACTTGCTGCAAATGGACTGGGAGGTGTTACCTGGCAATCAGTTGCCGGAGGCGGCAGCCTGACATTACCCTATAGCGGCACGATCGGAAATGCGGGAAATGCGTTTTCCCTAACCAATACCGGCAACGGAGGAGGCGGAGTATTTACTATATCAAATGGAGCAAGCACAGCGATCGGGCTCGAAGGCGCTTCCAACGGTGCGGCAACAAGTATCGGGCTCTATGGCGGAAATACCGGATCGGGACGCGCAGGATTTATCGAGATTAATAACGCAGCAAATACCTCAACGGCATTGACTGCAAAGACTCAGGGTTTAGGCGACGCCGAAGATGTTACTGTTGCGAATGCTCTCAATAGCTCCAATGCTCTTCAGGCGACAACCAATGGTACGGGCAGAGCGGGTTTTTTCCAGATCACCAATTCAGCTAGTACGAAAAATGCTCTTGAAGGTATCACTAATGGAGAAGGCAGCGGCGTT
>PLXB01000420.1 GCA_003151215.1 Ignavibacteriota bacterium | reverse complement strand
TATAAAAATATTCCGTGAGCGCCCGGTCAAACGGAGTAGTCGTCTCCAGAACAAGATGATCGATACGCTCGGCGGCAAGAGAGTGACTGAGATCATTTAAAAATTCTTCGAATGCAGCTTTATAACTTGCCTGAAGCTGGTAGGGCTGAGTCTTAATAAATTCGCCCGTTTCCACATCGAAGATCGTTGCATCGCTTGCCGAAAGCGCAAGCGTTCGCTCTATCGGATCGAGCACTTGAAATGCGATTACTTCGTGCCCTGCATTTCGCATAAGTTTGAGGGAGGTAATAATTTCATCAGGCTCATCGAGAAAATCGCTGATGACGATCACCAGCCCGCGGCGTTTAATACGTTCAAGAATAAGGCGAAGCGATGCCTGCGTTTTTGTTTTGTTCGAAGGTTCGGTCTGCTGTAATACGCGGAGCATTTCGCGCAGATAACTTCCTTTCAAACGGGCAGGCATAAACGTCCGCACTTGCTCATCGAAAAGCGCAAGCCCGACGGCATCCTGCTGACGGGTGAGCAAGTAAGCAAGCGATGCGGCAAGAATAGTAGCATAGCGGTATTTGGTGATGTTCTTCGGATCGCTTGTATAATTCATCGAGCGCGAGGAATCGACGATAATATGCGCTTTCAGGTTTGTCTCTTCTTCGAATTGCTTAACGTAATATCGGTCAGTGCGGGCAAAAAGCTTCCAATCAATATTACGGATTGGATCGCCGGGAAGATAGGGACGATGTTCGGCAAACTCTACACTGAAGCCATGGTACGGTGATTTATGCAATCCCGTAATAAATCCCTCGACGACGAATTTCGCAACCAGCTCAAAATTGCCAAGCTTGGAGACGATCTCAGGGCGAAGGTAATCGGTAGTTTCAGTAGTTGATGTTGTTGCCACAGAAGAATTATACTCCTATTCAAAGATTTTGTTTAACCCCTCAGCCCACATTGCCGGGGCGATCTCGATTACTTCATATTCTCCGATACCCTTCGTCTTAAAAGGATCGTTTGCGATCATTTTTTCAATATCAGCACTGTCCTCTGCCCTTGCAAAGAGGACTCCGGCAGTTCGGGGTACTCTCGGTCCGCTGAACAGAAGCCTTCCCGCATCATACTGCTTTTTCAGGTATGCCCGGTGTTCCGGCGTTATTTCAATCACTTTTTCGATCGGAACGATGTAGCGGATATTGACGAGAAAATATTTCATTGAACCAAAATAGGTTAGTTTTGTATTCTTATTGCTCGGTATTTAATAATCGAACCCTATGAACAATATTTCGCGTAGTTTACTCTTCACAATTCTCTTGTTGGCGCTCATTTTTTCTCTCGGCTGCAAAGGAGGAAGCAATGCTTCCGGAGGTGTGCAGCTTTCAACTTCCAACCGTGTCGTGCAGCACGTGCTTAATGAACTCGAACGGCTTAATCCGCAAAATTCTACAGGTGCTGATGAAACATACGTTGAAGAGCAGGTTTTTGAGCGTCTTCTTCGCATCGATCCGGCAACAATGCAGATGAATGTTCCATGGCTTGCAGAGTCGATGCCCGTTGAATCATCCGATCACATGACCTACGATTTTATGCTTCGCAAGGGTGTAAAATTTGCCGATGGGCAGGAGCTAACTGGCGCTGATGTGATTTTCAGCTTGAAGTCTCTGAAGAATCCGCTCAATACGTATTCAGCACAGAAACGCACCTACGTTGATAATATTCATAGCTGCGAACTTATTGATGGCGATCCGTATAAGATTCGGTTTAAAATGTGGAAGCCCTACTTTCTTACGAAGGAGCAAGCGTTCGGTGATGTACTCTATATTTTACCGAAGCATATTTGGGATCCGAAAGGTTTGACCGATCAATATTCATGGGATGACATTGCTGTGATAATCGAGAAAACTGCTAATCCCGATGCGCTCGATAGCACGAAGATGGCGAAGATGGTAAAAAATCCTGCTATGAAAGAATTCGCCGATTGGATGCTACGCCCAGAACTCGGACGTGATCCAAAATATATTCAGGGCTCTGGTCCGTATAAACTTACAGAATGGCGTACCAATGACCGCATCATTCTCAATCGCAATCCGTATTTTGTCAACAAAGGGAATTCGCCGCTTGGTATAATTAATCCCGATACTCTTATCTATAAACTCATTGCCGATTGGAATGCCGCGGTTACTGCTTTAAAAGCGCGTGATATTGATCTTATTGAGTTCTTGCAGGCACCTTATTTTGTGAAGATCGATACGACGATTCAGCCTTTTATCAAAAAAGTTACTTTTCCTCTCGGCTCATTTAATCTGATTAATTGGAATCTCCAAAGACCATACTTCAGCGATGTGAAAGTTAGGTGGGCTCTCGCGCATCTCATAGACCGCCCCACGATTATTAAGAAAGTTTTTTCTGGTTTAGCTGAACCGACACAGTCACCTGTCGCTTTCTGGAGAAAAGAATATAATAAAGATTTGCCGCTTATTTCTTACGATCCGGATCTCGCAAAACGCATGCTCGATTCAGCAGGATGGAAAGATCATGACGGAGATGGAATTCTGGATAAAGAGATCGACGGTAAACTGGTGCCGTTGAAATTTGCATTCCTGACCAATGCGGGTAATGAAGTCCGAAAGAATGTTCTTCTAATCATTGCCGAAGCAATGAGAAAAGTGGGCATTGATGCCGAAGTTCAGACTACGGAATGGTCTATTTTCCTCGATCGCTGCCGTGATCATAATTTCGATGCAGCGTATGGGGCATGGCAGGACGATCCGTATGAAACCGATAATTACCAGCTTTTCCATTCTTCACAGGCGAAGAACCGCGGATCGAACTATAGTTCTTATGCAAGCCCCGCCGCCGATCATCTGCTTGAAGCGATACGCGGAGAGTTCGATGAACCTAAGCGCATGGATTTGCAACGTCAATTCCAGCAGGTATTTTACGAAGACCAGGGCAACTGCATTCTCTGGGTTCAGGAAAATCCTGCCGTCTGGGTTNNGATCGTTTCGATAATGTTTCCTGGAATTCTGTCCGCCCCGGCTTCAACCAATCATGGTGGAAGATTCGCGGTGCAAGCGGTGGAGGGGTGAAACAGGTTTCATCGAATTAACGTATTCTGCCATTTAGTTTAGAGTACTCTTTTTCAATTTTTTACGAACATGGCATTCAAAGAATATATTCTCGAATCGATAATAAGCGATCTTACGATCTGCCAGCATCTTTACGATAAGATCCCCGAAGGCAGCATGGATAAGCGTCCCCGCGAAGGGATGCGCTCGACTCGTGAGCTTCTTCAATATCTTTCATGTACTGCAAGCATTACTATAGAAAGCTTTATTAATGGCGGCTGGGGCGTTCCAGAAAACGTCGCACGGGTAAAAGAGAAGCGCGCTATATCGGCAACGCTCGATCCGAAGGATTNNAGAAGCGTGAAATCACCAAGCTGCTCAGTTCTTTTTCGGATGACGATCTCCTTACTCGCGAAACAGTACTGCCCTGGGGCACAAAGGTAAAACTCATCGAAGCTCTTCTGAATAATTCGTTGAAATATATTGCTGCCTACCGCCTGCAATTATTTCTTTACGCAAAAATGTGGGGCGCCGAGATCAGCACGCCAAATGCCTGGCTCGGCAAAGATCCGAAGCCCAAGGTGGCAGCACCTGCTGTCAATTGATGTTCATAGAGGCACGCTCGTCGAGCTGCTCGGCTTCGATCTTCTCCACCATCTGCTTTACCTCTTCATATTCGGGGGTGTCTTGGAGGAAGGTGAGATCGTTTTCCAGGAAATGTAACAATGCTTCCATATTCTTGAACCCTGCATCGATGGATTTACGAACCGTACTTAATGATAGTTCTAAATCACCCAGACTCATCCAGAGCCACGCGATATTGAATAAGGAACTCCCGTCCCGAATGCTATGAAGGGCTTTAGCTGCTTTTTGAGCAGCTTCCATACGACCTGCAAAATAGAGAATAACAGCATAACTCACACGCTGATTTTCATCATCTGGATGAAACCTCAAATGATGTTCAAAATAGGGAATTGCTTTGGAAGCCCAATAGATAAGCTTCTCCGACTCTTTTGCTTTCTCACAAACAACAACAATATTCCATAAGGTAGGCAAGTTATTAGGTTTGATCTTAAGGGCTTGTTCGTAAGGCGCAATCGCCTTAGCATATTGACCGCTGTTATCATAAAGAAATCCGAGAGAAAAATGACTCAGATAGTAGTCATGGGGAGCATTTTCGATATATTTCATGGCTACTGCCTCAGCTTCTTCAAGTTTTCCCTGAAGTTGATAAATGTTTGTAAGTGGCAAGTAGGCATCCCATAAATTCGGATTCAGGCGTAGAGCTTCAAGTACAAGAGTTTCGGCTTCGACTAAAAGGGCAGCGTTTCTGTCGTAAAGCCGATAGATAACGGAAAGTGAATTTCCCTTCATTTGATAAGCATTCGCATATATTGGATCTAGACGGATTGTATCACTTAATAACTGTACTGCATAATAAATATTCTCTTTAGTTTGACGGTGAAAATAACCAATAGCCTTTGTGAATAACTCATATGCTTCAGTATTCTCTGTTCCTCGAGTCAGCACTTTTTCTTTCTCTTCTTTCGTCAAATGTAATTTCAATCCAGCAACTACTTTCTCCGCCACCGCTTCCTGAATATCAAAAATATCTTTGAACTCGCCGCGATGCGATTCCTGCCAGAGGTAATCGCCTGTTTCAATATCGAGAAGTGCAACCGATATTTTGATCTGCTCACCGAATTTGCGGACTGAACCTTCGATAAAATATCGGGTATTGAATTCTTTGCCGATTTCAACAGTACGAAGTTTGGTATTTCGGAGAGAGATTGAAGTTTTCCGATCTAAGATGCGAAGTGATTTTATGTGTCCGAGCGAATCTATCATCTCTCCAGCAAGTCCATCGGCAAACCAAGCATTATCTTCACCGGTCGGCGAGAGATCTTCAAAGGGAAGAACGATGAGGGATTTGCGTGTATCTGTAATATGAGTCGGCGTACTAAGAGTCCGCTCCACTAAAGAGACTGTCGCACGGATGCCAAGTTTTGCAAATGAACGATTTAATGCTTCTTCATCAAATACCGAAATCCTATGAAGACCTACAAGTGCATATTCCATTGCATCGCTTAGTTCACAAGCTGCAAGTTCAATTGGTATAATGGTCTTTCTTTTTTCGGAAGCAAGCCCGACTTCTTTAGTGACATTATGCGATGCAATAGAATCCGGCGAAAGCAATACAATCATTGTTTGACATTCTTTGATGGCATGGACGATCTCTCCGCTCCAGGTTTCAGCGGCAGCAAGAGAAGACGAATCCATCCAAACGGATGCACCTTGAGATCGCAGTCGCTCCGCAAGAGCAAGAGCTTGCTCGGAATCTTTGCGGGAATATGAAATAAAAATATCAGCCATTGACTCTCGCCTCCTTCTCAGTCGCCGCAAGTTGTTCGGCTTCGATCTTTTCAACCATCTGCTTTACTTCCTCGTATTCGGGTGTTCCTTTGAAAGAAGTAAGATTCTCTCGGAAAAATCCTTTTAACATTGGGGTATTTCTGTACCCCACTTCAATAGATTTGCGAAAAACCTTAATCCCCATTCCCTTGTCATTAAGCATGACCCAGAGTCCGGCGGTGTTAAACATACTCTCACCATCTCTGATATTGTCAAGGGCATGGGCAGCTTCGCGAGCTTCTTGCATCCGTCCTGCATGTTGAAGGAGGATAGCATGGCTTACGCGCTTATTTTCATCATCGGGATTCAACTTCAAATAGCGCTCAGAATATGGAATTGCATACGAAGCCCAGTATTGGAGTCTCTCTTGATCCTTCGCCCACTCGCACGCAACTACAAGGGCATTCAACATCGATATGTTGCCGGGCATAAGACTAAGGGCTTGCTCCAAAGGGGCAATTGCCTTAGCAGATTGACCAATGCTCCAATAAAAATAGC
>PLXB01000280.1 GCA_003151215.1 Ignavibacteriota bacterium | reverse complement strand
AGGGCGAGCCGTTTGTCGGAAGAGCCGGACAGCTTCTCAATAAAATGCTTGCTGCCATAAACTTTCCGCGCGAAGAAGTTTTTATTGCCAACATCTTAAAATCCCGTCCGCCGGGAAATCGGGATCCGAAGCCCGATGAAGTCGCTGCCTGCGAGCCGTATCTCTGGAAACAGATCGAGATCATTAAGCCGAAGATGATCCTCTGCGTCGGAAGAATTGCAGGAAGTAATTTGCTCAAAACCGGAGACGAATCTCTTGCCAAAATGCGAGGCAAGGTGTTCGATTTCATGGGAGCCAAGGTAATGGTCACCTACCATCCCGCCGCACTTCTTCGAAATCCGAACTGGAAAGTCGGAGCCTGGGAAGATCTGCAGAAATTCAGGAAGATGTACGATGAGATGAGTTCGTAATTCTTAGCGCTTCATTCGTCATTGACAGATCACTCATCATCGGATCGCCCGACACTCGTCGTCTCAGGACTTCGGAAAGTCTATGGAGATACTGTTGCCGTTGATGATATATCATTCGAGTTGAGACAGAATGAAATTCTCGGCTTACTTGGTCCTAACGGCGCAGGAAAGACGACGACGATCAATATGATCCTCGGAGTCCTGAAACCGACTGCCGGAGAAATATCCGTCGACGGCATGAACCTCACTCAGCACCGAAGCAAAATTCTTGAGCGGACGAACTTCGCCGCAGTCTATGCTCCGCTTCCCGGTAATCTGACCGTTGCACAAAATCTTCGCATTTTCGGATTGCTCTATGGCATTCCGCATATTTCCGAAAAGATCGAAGAACTGCTTGACACCTTCGATCTTACTCATTTCCGCAATACAAAATGCGGCGTTCTTTCTTCCGGAGAGCAGACCAGAGTCGGGCTTGCCAAGGCTTTTCTTAACGACCCGACATTGCTGCTGCTCGATGAACCGACTGCTTCGCTCGATCCATCAAAAGCGTTGGAGATCAGAACGTTAGTCAAGGAATTTGCGCAGAAAAAATCCGTTGCCATTCTTCTGACATCCCATAATATGTATGAAGTGGAGCATATCTGCGACAGAGTTCTTTTCCTTTCGAAAGGAAAAATTCTTCTTGAAGGCGATCCGAAACTTCTGCCCAAGCAGCATGGCAAACCGACGCTCGAAGAATTATTCATCACCGTTGCCAGAGAGCCGCTTTCATTGGAAAGGAGTCCGAAGGCCGTATGAAATTGAGCCGTGCTTACGCCATCATCCTGCGTTATGCCTATCTGTTGCGGGGCAGCGCGACTCGCATCGTGCCGCTTTTTGCCTGGAGCGTTATTGATATCGTCCTTTGGGGATTCATCACCAAATATCTGAATCGCGTTGCAACTTCAGCGATCGATTTCGTGCCGATGCTGCTTGGCGCCGTGCTCTTCTGGGATTTTTTTACCAGAGTGATGCAGGGCGTGACGACGACGTTCTTCGAAGATGTCTGGTCGCGTAATTTCCTGAACATCTTCTCGACTCCGATGACGATCTCGGAATATCTTTCCGGTCTTGTTGCAACAACGATCATCACGAGCACGGTGGGATTAGCTGCCATGCTGCTTATGGCATCGGCAGCTTTCGGATTGTCATTCTTCTCCTATGGCATAATGTTCCTGCCCTTCATTCTCGTCCTGGTTCTTTTCGGAATAGCATTCGGCATCTTCGCCTGTGCCTTAGTGCTTCGGCTCGGTCCGGCATCGGAGTGGTTCATCTGGCCGATCCCTGCCATCCTTGCGCCATTTGCCGGAGTCTTCTATCCCGTTTCGACTCTTCCGGGCTGGATGCAGGCCATCTCAAGAATCCTTCCGGCAAGTTATGTCTTCGAAGGAATGCGTGATGTCGTGGCGAACCGAACCGTTTCACTTGAGCCTATCCTCCTCGGAGGGGGCATTTCCATCATCTATATCCTGCTTGCCTATTGGACTTTCTCCGCAGTCTATCGCTACGCCGTAGAGAACGGCCTGATCGCCAGATACAGCGCAGAGTCAGTGGGGTAAATTCGATAGTAAAAACTAACGGAAGCCCCTGTAAGTCCCTTATAATCCAATAGCATAACATTTCGCACGCGCAAAATCCACTCCTTATATAAAGAGCCCGCCGTTGGCGGACTCTTTCCCAATTCCCAAAAATTCTTTTGCACCCATTCCATTAATTCTTGTCGCATTCTATAAATTCCAGTCACAAACTTACGAAATTTAAGGCCGTTTGTCAAGGTGCCTATACAATAAAAATAGGTGCTTCTTTGATGAATAATTATTCATAATATAGATTTACCACAAGAATTTCACTCGGCCAGATCAAATACAAACAAGATAAAATTTTGAATTTTTTACCCCCCAAAAAATGGTGAAACAACCCAACACATTTTTGCTTGTTGAGCAACTTTTTTCTTTCTTTCGTGTTTAACATCAAGAATGAAATTTAATTTATTTTATATTTTTTTGTTTGCAGTGCTGGCAGGGTGTAGTCCGACTAGCAACACTGATTCGCCTTATGCACCAGGAGGTGAATTTTACGTAACTCCAGGTACATTTGTTGGAACTTGGACAATAAAAAGTGTCACAACGCCCTGCACTGCAATCATATCAAAAACGGACTCTGTACTACTTGGCAGCATTACGAATGATTCCACAAAAGAAGTTTTAACAATTATAGGTAGACACTCTTATTTACCAGACGTTCAGGCAAAACATATATATTCTATACGTGACAGTAGCAGTTCCATACGAGATACAGATTATGTAGACATATTCAATTTTTCTGACGATGGTAATGCATTGAATTTTCTAGCATATCGAGATACATCCTATAAAAAAAATATTTCTCTATCTATCGTTTGCAGAAGGGAATAATTATTCAATTTGGAACAAACTCGTCAAGATTTGCAAGATTAATACGTTGACTTGCGTCCCATCCTGTCCATGCTATGAAATACTCGCCTAGGAATTGAGCAAGGGCAAAACTACCTCTTGACTGATCACCGTGTCTTGCTAATGTTCTGTTACCCTTATTAGCGAAGCCACTGATATCTGTCGTTGAAATTTTCTTGTGAAGGAATCTTACTGACAAGAGTCATTCACAAAAAAAACTTTAACTTTTTCGTTCCCCACAATATGGAACAAACAGGTACCTACCTGATTTCTGAACTAAAGGTTTTTTCCGCAACTTTTTCATTCCTTCTGTGTTAATAAAGATAGTTATGAAATACTTTTTTCTCTGCTCGCTTGCCATGATTCTCGGATGCCATCCGACAAACGATGCTGTACCTGTATCTTATTGGGTGAAACCTGGAACATTCATCGGAACATGGACAATAAAAAATGTCAGTACACCCTGTACGGCAATTATATCTAAAGCAGACTCAATACTTATTGGGAACATTACAAACGATTCTACTAAAGAAATTCTAAACCTTACCGGTTTTCACGTAAATGGTATAGACGACAATCCATTACATGAATATTCTGTCTTTGACAGGAGCAGTTTCGTTGGAGATACGGATAATGTAAATGTATTTTATTTCTCCGATGATGCTAAAAATGACGGCAACATATTGAATTATTTTGGGTATCGGTTAAATGAACCAGTGGTTACATCACTAACTATTGTGTGTACTCGGAAATAATTAATGCTAAGATTGGAATGCTAATTATTACTTACCAAATCATAAAGAATAACTATTAAATTGGTGCAAACTCCTTAAGATTTGTCAGATTAATACGTTGACTTCCGTCCCATCCTGTCCACGCAATGAAATACTCGCCTAAGAATTGAGCAAGAGCAAAACTCCCCCTTGATTGATCACCATGCCTCGCTAATGTCCTGTTATTATTATTAGCGAAGCCACCTATACCAGTAGTTGAAAGTTTTGTAAAAAGATTATTTGAAGAATCATTACTGCTCCATGCAAGAATTAACTCCGATCCTGCCTGAATTATATTTGGAGCAAAATAGGAAGAATCAGGCGTAAGCTTGGTGGGTTGGTTAAAAAAAGTACCGTCTGTAGATTCAAGCATATAAAGGTTTCTGTCAGATTCCTGGCNNCCAAAGAAGAATTAAATTCCCATTGTCAGCAATAGAAAGTATAGGGGGCGCATCTGTATGTTGTTTTAGTATGATGTGATTTCCCCAATTTGCGCCATCGAAAGAAGACATAACGTGAATACTACGATCGGAATAAATGGAAACCCAGGCAAGAAATAGTTTTCCGAATGCAAAAGCCAGCGCCGGACCTTGAGATGTTTGATCCGTAAGTATTTGATGGTCAGAAAAATTAATTAGGTCTAGGGAAGACATAATATGAATGCGCCCGCTTGGATCAATTGGCATCCAGGCAACAAATACTTTATTACTTGGCCCGTTTGAAACAGCGGGTGTATCAAGGCTTTGTTGAGTCACACCTGTTTTTCTGTCAATAAGATAAGACCACTGTGAGAAATTAGGCAGCAGCGTATTAGGGGAAAGTCCCATACTCGTACCATAAATTATGGGGCCCCCAAATACCCCGCCAAATACTTCCCCAAATGGATCCGCTTGCGTTAGGGCGAGTACTAGACTAGGTACAGAATTTTTTGTCGTAACACAAAATGCAGGTGAGCCAGTTGCCGCATAAGGAAGAACAAGTTTAGAGGTCACCCCTGAAGTGATGCTCACACATCCTTTTTGTTTAATCGACCATATTTTTTGAACAGCATATCCATTAAACATAACCCAGTCTTGAAAACAAATATCGCCAATTTCGGAATATTCCCCTATCGCATTATCACACCATCCGGTGAAAGGAATCGGGTTTGTAATAGCTTCACAAAGTTCGTGACTAGTGCCTTTGGTTAATATATCTATGATAGTATTTAATCCAAAACCTTTCCCACAAGGGTAACACGTGGCGAAAGGAACAACTCCATAAACAAGGGGCAAATTAGTTGGTGAAAGAGTGCTATTATGGTAACCACAAAGTGCAATGCATGTTGCCCCACCTTTTTGATCGAGCACAGAAATTCCTTCTTGGGGGTATAACATATAGAGTTGCTGACCATTTGTTACATCCGGAATTCTACCCTCAGAAATCCATTGCCTAAGTTTATCTTGGGTAAGAGTATCTTTTACGTCAACATTAGCTTGCGGATCATCATCAATGATTATAAAATTCTGATTTCCTACTGGATCTACTCTTTTACCGTAATTAATAACATATTGCGGTACGCTGTAATCTTCGCGAAGCATATCCATTACAGAACTTATGAGAAAGAAATCTAGGAATTCCTGAACTTCGTTTATTAAATTTTGTTGATTGCCCCATTTGCTACCCCAAAATATAGGAATTACCTCGACATCTGTTAGTAGTGGTCCATTTTTATATGTAAAGTCGCCATTTGCCAATGGCATTAAGGCTTTTGGGTTCGGATCAGCTATTGGAACTATGGTTCTAGGTCCATTTACAAAAGGTTGATTTACAGAAAAGCCATCCACAAATTGCGTATTTAATTGAGGGATAACCTGTAGAGAATTAACTATTGGGGTTTGTGGATGGATAAAAGGTAACGGGCGATGTACAAGTAATTTTTTTGATTGTTTGCCATTCAGTTCACGGCAACAGCAGCAATCGCAATCTTTTGGATGATAAGTGTGCAGTTCTCTATTTGAATGCTCTTTCCTATGGCGATCCCGACATCCGCATCCACCCTTTTTGCGTAGCGGATTCGAAGGCATCCCTGGCGTTATAGGAACCACTGGTGTTACTGGATTATTCAGCATGCCTGGTATAATGGGAGTAAAAAGCGTAGGCGGCAACTCTGGCGGACGATTTTCGGGATTCCTTCCAGTTGGGGGCTGGATAGGACCAGGCGAAGGTTGATTCCCTCCTAATCTCGGATCTTCGGGAATGTATATGGGGTAATCACCGGGATTAAATGGAAGATTCAGATTCGGAACTGTATCAAATACCGTATGTGTATCGATCCTTACTTGCGTTTCATTTGAGACAGCATGAGGAATCGGTGTTCCACCTTGCGGATTCGGAATTCCCGGTAATTGCGGATTCATTGGAGGCGTAGGCATTTATTTTCCTTTTTATTTTTGTTACGGTATCACTACCAATTCCATTTCGAATGTGCTGTAAGTCCCTGCATTATTTAGAACAAGTACCGTCGAGTACATGCCTGGCTGTGGGATTACAAGATGAAGCGTCAGGGTTCCTGTTTGCGTACCTGCGAATAATATGACGGGAACAGCCCCTGCGCTTCCATTGAAAAATACACCTGAAGTACCAAGATTATCGCGCAGCGATAGTTGAACGTTCGTGTAATTGGCAGCACCGAAATTGATCTCGATATTATTCTGCCACAGACTTCCTGCTCGCAAGAAGACAACCTTTTTCATAGCCGGTCCGAGCGCAGAATTTGCATTAACCATCTGATGGGAAAATGACCACTGTGCTGCATCGGCTACCGTTGAGGCATCCGTGCTTTGTAATGAGGAAACAAATGTATTATTTCCTGTCAGTGCAATGGGGTTTGTTCCCCAAGTTGCCTGAAGAAAAGAAGTACTGAGAATGAAGCTGCCTAATCCCGCTCCTGAAAGGGAAGCATATAGAAGTATCGATCTGGGATCAATGGGCTGAGCAAGAGATAGATCCTGCCAGCTCTGTGCTGAAATATTCATACAGATTTAAGGTATTACTACCCATTCCATTTCGAACGTGCTGAATGTTCCTCCGGTACTTGCAACGATAACCATCGAGTAATTCCCCGGTTGAAGAATTGTTGCATGAAGAACAAGATTGCCGGTTTGTGTACCTGAGAAAGTAACGACGGGAACAGCGCCGGTGCTGCCATTGAGAAACGAACCTGAGGTTCCTAGATTATCGCGGAAAGAAAGCTGGACATTGGTATAGTTCGAGGCTCCGAAAGCGATCTCAACCTGATTCTCCCATTTAGCGCCTGCCCTTAAGAATACTACTTTTTGCATTGCCGGACCAAGCGTAGCGCTTACGTTCACCATTTGATGAGCAAATGTCCATTGTAATGCATCCTGCACAGAGAGAGCATCGGTCGTATCTAAAGAAACAACCTTTGTATTATTACCCGTATAAGCACAAGGGCTTGATCCCCATGTTGCCTGAAGAAAAGTTGTTGTGCGTCCGAATGATCCGGCTGTTGAGGCTAAAGCTGCATTTGCAAGAATCGATCGGGGATCGAGCGGTGTGGCAAGAGTAATATCCTGCCAGCCTGTAGTTGAA
>PLXB01000438.1 GCA_003151215.1 Ignavibacteriota bacterium | reverse complement strand
TGAAAGTGTCTTCCCTTTCCTTCATATATTTGAACCGAAGGATTCGTAATTCGTAATTTCTCATTCGTAATTATGTCATCTGAGCGCTCATTTTTCCAACGTATGGAGGAATTCGGATTCCTGGGGCATATCTATGAGCACTTACCAAAGGAGTTCACTGCCGTCTTTGAGATCGCTCGTGTACTCGAATCAGAAGATAGTGAACTTCATAAAAAACTCGATGCTCTCTTCCGCCTGCCGACTTTAGATCAAGCAAATACCAGGGAGTCTATCGAACTCTTTGCGCCCGAAGTAATTACCGGCGAGGAATATGAAGCCGATTTTATCCGCAACCGCCGCGATGTTGCGCGCATTTATTCCTGGCAATTCGCACTTCCCGATCAGATATTTGATCAGAGGCTTGCTGAAAGACAGTTGTGGATGCCCGTTTCAAAAGCTCTGAACATTTTGCCCGTGCAGGAGATCGGCGAAAGTTTTTCCTTCGATAGCCGCAAGCAAAAAGTATTTGTCCTCTTCGATACTTCGGCTTCGATGCAGACACATCATCGCATTCATCTTGCACAGGCGATCCTCTGGCATTTTCTCGAGCGCAACAAAAGCGATATGGGATTTGTGAGTTTGCGAACGTTCGATGATCATGTCGGAGAGATGCATTCGGCAGTCGATCCGGACAGTTTTAATGCGCTCATTCGATACATCCTTCGCATTACTCATCTCGGCAATGGCACAGTACTTCAAAAAGCTCTCATCACTGCTCTTGATGAGATCGCAACATTGGAGCATCTGTCCGGCGCAGAAATTCTGGTCATTACTGACGGCGCAGTTTCCATTGACGAAGCGCTTATCCGCTCTAAGATAGATGAGAATATAAAAATTCATACGATCAAGATCGGACATTCCCAAATTTTTGCATCCGATAAGATGATCGATGATCTTATCCGAGCCGGAAAATTCGGCAATACGAAATTATTGCAGGATCTTTTCAATCAGGAGCATGAACTATCCAGAGGATTAGAGCATTCGCAGGCCCACGATAAGCATCATCAGTATGAGCAATCGCTGAGATATGTACGTTCGCAGATCAATGAGAAGAAAGCAAAATTTGCAAAAGAATTTCACGAACAATACGGCCATGAACTCGAGCGTCTCTCTGATATCTACGTTGAAATAGAAGATTTCAATGATCTCAGTGTTTTCCTCGCAGATGCAGAAGAAATAAGCGATCTGGAATTACTTGTTGCTTCATTAGAGGAAGATGCCGAGCAATTTTTTACTCCGGAGATGACGAAGAAGATAGCCATCATGCACGATCATGTTAACTTTCTCCTGAAATACGAAACCGATCCCAAGCTTCGCAAACAATTGGAAGCGCTTGACGACCGCCTCCGAAAACTTTTGGAAAGTGCAATGAACCTTGCCGAAGATAATAAATCAGAAGTGCCCGATTCCGAAAATAAGCCGCATTCTTCAATTTCTCTTCCGATGACTGATGAAGACGTCCGCGATCTTCATTTTCTCTTAGAATTCGACAGCCTCATCGGTAAAACACAATGGCGCCTGCTGCTTCTATTTTTGAAGAAAGTGCTATTGAAGGGAATGAAGAAGATGTTGCGAAGAAAATGATTTTTTTTGTTCCAAAACCAATACAGTAAACTGTGAACTCCATTGTTGTGTTATTCTAAATATGAAGAAGTCCCTCTGCATCACATCCGTTGTCCTCATTCTCCTGGCTTCAGGTAATATAGCCGCCCAATGGAAACTTGCAGCTTCGAATGTGATCACGCCGATCTTTCGTCCTTATAATGGCGGCGGAGTCATCATAAATCATAACGGTACTCTTTGGGCGGGGTATAAGGACGTGTGGATGTCTGCCGATACAGGAAAATCATGGAGTTTGCGTACGCCATTTAACACCTTTAATAATTCCTGCATCAAAGATATTTCTTTCTTCGATGATAATATCGGACTTGCAACGACACAGAACGGCGAAGTATATATTACACAAGATCGCGGCTTATCATGGATTCGCCATGTTCCGCCAAATCCTTTACTGCCGAGTATCGAAAGCGGCTGCTTTGCAGGATCTTCCGTTCATGTCATCGCCTGCACATATACCGGCGATCTCTATGTATCGAACGACGGCGGAATGACTTGGTCGATGAACCCTATTGATAGCGCTGCCTATCAATTGCAGGCAGGAAGTGGCGGCAATGCCTATCTTATCTCTGGTACTACCGCCGGATCAAAGCTCTGGGAAACACATACCTTTGGCGGAATATGGGTCACTCTTTTAGGACAATTCAATCCGGATAGCTATTCTTTTGTTCGGGACCGGTGTGATACCTCACTGTTTTATGTTGCCAACGATAACCTGGCATCGAAAGCGGAAAATTCTTCCCGGGTTTTTATTTCTCCGGATGTCGGGCAATCATGGCAAGCGAATGATCTGCATCTCAAACCATATCTTTGCGGTTCTATCACAGCATCATCGGATGCCATCTTTGTACAGACATTTTATGGAGTCAGGCGTTCGACCGATCAGGGACAAACGTGGAATGACATAGGCGGTCCACCGAATATAACCGACACAAGATTTGTCACTGCGATCGATAATAATGTTGTAGTAGCTGTCGATAGTTTCGGATCGGTCTGGGTAACCACGAATAGCGGAGGTGACTCATTATCGATTATTGACGGAAGCAAGCTCTCGCTTCAAACGGCAGATCAAAAAACCGATACAATAGGAGGAACTGTTGCCGTTCCGATCAGCATCAATGGCTTAACAACCACTCAGGATTTTGACCTTACGATACATTACGATCCTCTCCTCAGTTATCAAGGAACATATTCAGGGAATATGAAACTTGATATTGCAGGCGAATCATGGAGCGGAAGATCACGCATTCATATTCAAGGAGCGAATTCTTCCGGTGTTCTTGCCAATGCCTACTTTATTGTTTTTTCGGATTCATCGGGAAAACCGATCGTCACAATCGATTCGTTGAAAATCCTGACGGCGATCGTTCCGTGCAATAACATCCTCAATATTTCTGCCTCGAGTACTCTCACTCCCGTCTCGGGCTGCGGAGCAGATATTCTTACGCAATTTATCCGCGACAGCCTGATGCAGCAACTCCGTATCGTTCCGATCCCTTCGAACGGAGACTTTTCAATCATAAGTTCAGCAGTTCTTGGCGAAGTAAATGTTACAATCTATGACATGCTCGGTCGAAAACAAGAAGAGAGTATCGTTAGTCTTGCCAAGGACATGCAGACCAAGCTCTCATTTCCTCTGCCAAATGGAGTGTTTCTCTTACGAGTTCGATCTGCTACAAAACTCTATGAGTTGAGTATTGTCGTGAATCGATAGTTTTCTGTAACTTCTATCAGAACATCGTGTTTATTATGATGATATGAAAACTCCCATATACACTTTTTTCATCTGCGTTACTCTCCTCCTTTTTGCGAGTAGTAATCTTTGTGCCCAATGGAATAATGTTGCACCGAATCGTGTACAATCTTTCGTTGGTTCATTCCCTAACCCTATGCTTGGTGCAATTCATTTCAAAGATGGAATCCTTTGGGCTGGATGGGCAGATCTATGGTTGTCAAACGATACCGGAAAAACATGGTTTCAAAGCTCCATTAATTTAGCAGGCGGAATCATTACCGATATTAATTTTTATGATAAATTAAATGGACTCGTTTCTACAGCAGAGCAAGGGGTTTTTCTTACACGGGATGGCGGGCTGAATTGGAAACGTATTTTAGCTGCTCAACATTGTACGAACATAGCCTTCAACGGTTCTCCTAATATTATTCATGCTATAACAGCAGGTGACGTCCCTTCCCCTACCGGATTGTTACATACTAGCATAGATGGCGGTACAACATGGACCGCATCTTGGCCAGGCGGCGATTTCTCCGAATGCTTCACGGTAGCAAAAGATAAAACGATCTATGTTTTATGCAGCCATGATAATACTTTAGGACTACCCGGTTTTGTTTCTTCATCAAGAGATCTTGGTAATACCTGGCAACAAAGCTCTACGGAAGTAGATGGAGATTCATATACCATTTGTTCCGATTCTTGCTTTTCGCAAAATTTATATGTGGCAAATGAGGATTATACAGCCTCACCGAATATTCCAAATGGTCTTTCCGATCTTTACTATAGTACAAATGCAGGGAAGGTATGGACAAGTGCTGTTAGTTTCCTGGCTCCATATCTCACGGGCGCTATGACATGTACGNNACATGTACAACAAATACCATTTATGCGTCAAGTCTTGTTCGGGGTCTTTACCGTTCGACAGATCAAGGCGTAACCTGGAAAAATATCGGAGGTCCTCCTTCGATGGCTTTCGACTCCCGCAACATTACCTGCATAAATGATAACATTGTTTTCGCTCTTGACGATCAGGGAAGCATTTGGGAGACGACAAATAGCGGCGGTGATTCTCTTTCCATAGTGCGAATTAATGATCTGATCCTTTCTCAAAATTCGCTCTTCACAACCGACTCACTTATCGTTTGCGACACCTCTGTCTCCGGTTTCTTCTATCTTCAACCCATGGGCTGCGTTCCGCCGACAGTCACAATGATCGAGATCAGAGGCAGTGATTCAATGAGTTACACGACGATTCCGATCGCCGGCGATTCGATCGGAGTGCAGTTCCTGCCGATATTCGATAGCCTGAATAATTCACAACTTGTATTAACTTTAAGCGATGGAAGGCAGAAAACCCTAACGCTTTCAGGTTACGGTATTCCACGCAAACCGCTTTCTCTTTCTACGCAAGATCAAACGTCGGATACACTTGGCGGATCTGTCATCGTTCCGATCGCTCTCAACGGATTAAAAAACCCCGAAAATATTACCCTTATTATCCATTATGATACTGTCTTAAATTATAACGGTTCGTTTGCTTCGCTTCCTTCCGGCTCAAAGCTTGATATACCGAACGAACAATGGAAAGGAAGATCGAAGCTTAAGATCACCGGCGCCACTTCAAATGCAACACTGGGTTATGCGCTTTTTGATGTCTTTAATGACTCCGTTCCGATTCAACATGTGACCTTTGATTCTGTCACCGTCCTTTCGGCGATCAGCGGATGCCAATACATTTCACCCGATATTGCAACAAGCACGATCACGCCGCTATCAGGTTGCGGAGTTTCAACAATTTCAAAATTGCTGCATTATGGAAAAATGCCGGAGCTGCTGATTATACCCAACCCTGCCGGCGGAGAAACTTCGATCACTTCCTCGATGGATCTTGGTGAAATAAATGCGGAAGTTTATAATATGCTCGGCACCTTAATAAGTAGTGCTATTCTTGTCCTTGATCAAAATACGCCTGCGAAGTTATTACTTCCTGTTTCGAACGGAGTTTATGAAATACGTGTGAAAGCGGTTTCAGGGATCTATGATCTTCGAGTGGTGGTCAACAAATAGCTCTGATCCATCATTTTTCATTCCCTCTGGTTCATTCCGTATTTTTGCAGTATCGAAACGACGAATAATCCCATACACTATACGATTGCGCGCCGCCGGGTAAAGAACGCCCGGATAAGTATCAGCCATGAATTGCAGGTAAAAGTCGTAATACCGCTTTGGTATAAAGAAAAAGATCTTGCGCAATTATTTACGGAAAAACAGAAATGGATCCGGAAGCAGTTAGCACACTTCGCAGAATCACAGAAAGACGTTCCGCACTTGAATCCGGGAGAGATCTTGTACTTAGGCGAAATGTTCAACCCGGGATTCGATGTGACTGACAGGTTGAAACTCCGTAAATGGTATGAAGGAAAAGCGCTTGAATTATATCATGCGCGAATCCAATTTCTTGCGGCTGAGCATGGGTTCACCTATAATAAACTCACCTTGAGAAATCAAAAAACCAGGTGGGGCAGCTGCTCGAAAAAGAAAAATATTTCGCTGAACCGAAAGTTGATAAAAGCTCCGATGTACGTGATCGACTATGTGGTTCTACATGAATTAACCCACACGATATTTTTTGATCATTCAAAAAAGTTTTGGCAGAAACTCTCAGAAGTTTGTCCAAGCTATAAACAATCTCTGATGTGGCTGAAGAAATATGGCAGATATTTATAACTACATTTACTGCGTCTTCCTTACCTCGATCACAGGTTTTCGTGAATGCTCGGCCAGTGCATTGAATGTCGGCACAAGCCCTTCTTCGACTCGCCTGAGGACTGCAAAATTCTTTCCGACCTGATATGTCAGATCTTCAAAAACCGTTTGGTCCTGCTCGGTTGGTCTTGCATCTGCGCTTTTCACGTAATCGAAAAGGATGGCAAGCTTATCATTCAGTTTGATTGGAAACCTGAGCGCATCTTCGCCGGCTTTGATCTTCGATTGTATAAATTCATCTTCGACAAATTGCAAGCTGTCGAGCAATGGCTTCGCCGAATCTTTGAACGGCTTCGCTTCAAGTGTATCGGTAAATGCAGCAAGAAATCCTTCCACCGATGCTCTGATCTTACGTATTCTTTTCACTGCTTTATGGATCGCTGAAATGGTATCGCGAAGCTCCAACGCCAGTATATTCTGAGCAACAAGATCTTCCTGCGATACCTTGATCTTCGGATTTTCATATACCTCAAAAGGTTGTTCTGCGAGGAGCGTATCCCGTCGGAGAAGTTGTACAAAATATTTTCCGGGAATCACTTTCGGTCCGGCAAGCGAACCTTGCATGACGGCATCTTTCTCATATTCCTCCGCATCGTCATGCCGCAAGTCCCAGACGAAAACATTTGAACCGGAATCGGCGCGAAGAACACCCGGACGCTTGGCCGAAGGATCTTCGTAAAATTCTTTCTTGATCTTCACCGGTTCTTTTCTTCTGTCAAGTACGCTTGAGTACCATGTCATCGTATCTCGTTTCTCGTTCAGAAATCTGAGTTTGATCTCCCCGTCCGGTTTCTTTTTGAAGTGGTAGCGGATGATCGCCCCGCCTGCTGCATTCTGTCCGGAAGTGATCGCCGTATCTGCGCTGCCTCCATCCATGCGAACGGTGCGACGCGGAGCAAATAAGATCTGATCTGCATTTGCCATCTGATCGTTCAATTGATAGAGCGGAGTAATATCATCCAAAACCCAAAACGATCTGCCGTGCGTGGCGATCACAAGATCGTTATCTCGCGCTTGGATCTGAATATCACGAACCGGTGTAACAGGTAAATTTAGTTGAAGCGATTGCCAGTTTTCGCCATCATTAAATGAAACATAAACACCTTTCTCCGTTCCGGCATAAAGCAATTCCCGTTTATGCGGATCTTCGCGAATGCAATGAGTAAAAGCTTCATCGGCGATGCCATCGGTGATCTGCTTCCATGATTTTCCGTAATCATTTGTCTTAAAAAGATAGGGATGCCTGTCATCCCACTTATAACGATGAGCGGCGACATAGCATGTTGCAGCATCATAATGGGAAGGCTCAATAATAGAAATAACTGCCCACTGCGGCAAAGTCGGCGGAGTTATATTCTGCCAATGTTTTCCTTCGTCGGTGGAGATATGTACAAGTCCATCATCTGTACCGGCCCAAAGCAAACCTGCTTTAAGGGGTGATGGCGCGAACGCAAAAATATCGGGGAAGGTCTCGGCGCCGGTATTATCCTTGGTGATCGGTCCGCCGCTGGAGCATTGCATCTCGCTTTCATTTCGTGTCAGGTCCGGACTGATGATCTCCCAACTCTGTCCTTCATTCGTCGTCTTGTGCACCATCTGCGAAGTAACATAGATCGCCTTCGGATCGAGCGGTGAGATCATGATCGGATAGGTCCATTGGAACCGGTATTTCCTCATGCACGCTCCATCGCCAAGACTCGATTCGGGATATGGAGAGATTACCTGGTATTGATCGGTAGATTTAGTGTATTTACTGAATAAACCGTCGTACTCTCCTCCATATGTTACATCGGGATTTGTAGGATTCGGCACAATGTATCCGGCTTCTCCGCCGGCTACTCCGTACCAATCATGAATACCGATATCGCCATTGGTGGTCCGGCTGGCAATGCGGATCGAACCCCAATCCTGCTGCGCGCCGTAAACATTATACGGGAAATCATTATCGAGATTGACATGGTAGAACTGTGATGTCGGAAGTGCTTCTTTCGACCACGTCTTCGAACCGTTAAATGTGATCGCAGCACTGCCATCGTCACCGATGATAAAATTATTCGGATCATCGGGATTGATCCACATATCGTGGTTATCGCCATGCTCCTGCGGAACTTTTGAAAATGAATTGCCGCCATTGGTCGATTTCCAGAATTCAACATTCATTACATAGACGACATCCTGTTGTTTCGGATCGGCAAAGACCTGAGAAAAATACCACGGGCGCTGCGTCAGATTATTATTGGTATCGAGTTGCTGCCATTTTTTCCCTCCGTCATCAGAGCGAAATAATCCTCCATGTTCATTTTCGATCATTGCATACACTCTCTCAGGATTTGCCGGAGAAACCGAAACAATAATTTTACCAAGCAAACCTTTCGGCATTCCCGGATTATGTGAAAGCAGATTCCATGTGTTGCCTCCATCGGTGGATTTATAGAGTCCGCTCGATTCGCCGCCGCTTGTGAGTGACCATGCAGTCCGGTTCGCATGCCACATTGATGCATAAAGATTACTCGGATTCGAAGGATCCATTTTTATATCGATCGCTCCGGTCGAATCATCCTTACTCAGTATTAACTGCCAGGAAGCTCCTCCATCCATCGTCCGGTAAATTCCCCGCTCTTTATTCTTTCCGAAAACCTGACCAAGCACTGCAACGTATGCAATTTCCGGTTTCCAGGGATGAACAGCAATTCTTGCAATAGAATAGGATCTTTCCAGTCCGATAAATTTCCATGTCTTGCCTGCATCGGTTGATTTATACATACCGTCACCCATAGCAACGGTATTGCGGATCGCGGCCTCACCCATTCCGGCATAAATGATATTCGGATCGCTCGGAGCTATTGCTAATGCTCCGACCGATGCTGAATGAAACGCTGTGTCCGAGATCGGAAACCAGGTGCTTCCGGCGTCATCGGTTTTCCAGATTCCCCCACCCGTCGCGCCCATGTAATAGAGAGTCGGCTTGCCGCGAACTCCGGAAACTGTCAGGCATCTTCCGCCGCGAAACGGTCCGATCGATCGCCATTTCAAACCTGAGTATAACGATGGCGGATATTTAGCAGGGGTTTCTTTAGCATAAATTTGAATGGTGCTAAATCCAAGTATCAGAAGAAGATAGAGCGGAATTTTTATATAGATCATCGAAGGGGATTGTAAAATTATAAAGAAAAAAGGAATCCTTTCGCTTAATTTTGCTTATATAGCATTCCAATTAAAAGGATTGTTCCCCGCAATCGGTTATATCCTGATCTCCCCGACCACAGGATATTTTTCATCAACTCACTTATTTACTTATGAAAACATTTATTTCCTTTACTACAGCGTTATTTTTATTTACCCTCGTTTCCTGTGCAAAAAAGAGCGATACCGATGCTACGAAAGTTGCAGCGGATTCGAATAAGGCTACGGTCGATACACTGAAGAAAACCGGAGCTGCGGATTTTTCTCCGGAGACTAAATTTGCCGTTGCAATTGCCGATGGAGGAATGACGGAAATCACCCTCAGCCAGCTTGCACTCAATAACTCATCATCGAAGAGTATAAAAGATTTTGCCAAGATCATGGTAAAAGATCATACCGCTGCAGCAGCTGAATTGAAGGCAACAGCAGATAAAAAAGGAATTGCACTTCCGGCGAATTTAAGCGATAAGAGCCAGAAGATTTGCGACGATATCTCAAAGAAAACCGGCACTGATTTTGATAAAGCTTATATGGATCAGATGGTCAGCGATCATAGCGGTGCTGTAAGCGCTTTTGAATCGGAGGCAAAAAGCGGGAATGATGCCGATCTCAAGGCTTGGGCCGGAAAGACGCTTCCGACAATTATGCATCATCTCGATATGGCAAAAGCTATCAAAGATAAGATGAAATCGTAAACTGAATTCCCTTTTAGAACAACCGACTGCCTGCGACGAATCCCGCAGGCAGTTTTTTATTTTAAAATGATCAGCTTCTGCGTTTCGCTCTCACCTTTCTCCGTAACGAGTTTATAAAAATACGATCCGCTCGGCAAATCCGATTTCTCCACAAGAATATCATTGAATCCATATCCAACTTTATATCTTTTTACTTCAATTCCATCAGTAGATAAAATAACAAGCTCGCCGGTAGATTCTCCTAAGGGAAGTTTGTACGAAATGCGCATCTGCCCGTTCGATGGATTAGGATAAGCTGAAGTCGGAAATGAATTGCCGCTAACAATAGACGGTGCATTGACACCGGATTTCGCCGTGCCGCCAGGGAGTTTGCCTGGGAGAGAGTATACCGTAAAACCAGTTGGACTACCAGCAAGATAATTGTCTTCAACTAACATCTTTACGCCTTGACCGGTATTGACTATTGGCGGCGGTATGTTTGTTCCAAAATCTATGTTTGCAGTATTTAGTGAGCAACCATCACAACCAAAAAGAGAATCTCCATTTTCTTTAAATACTCTTAGTTTGTAGGGGAATGTAGGAGTCGATATTAGACATTCATAAGCATCATCAACATCAAAAAGTCTTTTTGAAATATGCTCCAAATCGGTGTAAACGTCCAATTTTGGGAACGTAATAATGCGATCCAATGAGTGGTCGAGGTTATGAATGTAGATTGAATCAAGCCGATTAAAAATAACATATTTAAATACACCAGAATCGACTTCCACCAAACCAAAGCGTCGATTATGGTTGACATATTTATGTTCAACAGTAATCTGCGCCTGAGATGGTACGGTAACCAGGACCAAAAAAAGAAAGATAAAATGTTTCATAACTGTTTGGATGATTGATTAGCTCATCCATACAACTCCAAAATCAAAGAATCATTCACTTCAAAATCACGAGTCTCTTCGCCTCACTCTCCCCTTTCTCCGTAACGAGTTTATAAAAATACGATCCGCTCGGAAGATCCGATTTCTCCACAAGAATATCATTGAATCCGTATCCGACTTTATATCTTTTTACTTCCACTCCATCGGTAGATAAAATGACAAGCTCGCCTGTTGTCTCACCCAATGGCAGTTTGTAAGAAATTCGCATCTGACCATTCGAGGGGTTCGGATATGCAGAAATCGGTAGCGAATTTCCGTTGACAATCGTTGGCGCATTGACACCGGATTTTGCAGTGCCGCCGGGAAGTTTGCCTGGAAGAGAGAAAACCGCGGTTTGAAATGGTGCACCTTGGTCATAATAATCTACAATCATCTTTACACCTTGGTTAGTATTAACAATAGAATGAGGGTATTCAATACCAAAGTTTATACCAATCTGATCACTTAAGTTACAATTTTCGCATCCGAAGAGCACATCCCCGTTTTCCTTATATATTCTGATATCGTAGGGACTTGCTGTCTTTATTATCAACATTTCATAAGAATCATCAGGATCAAAGAGTCGTTTTGAAATTTGATCCATTTCATAATAATTTGCCTTTGCCGAATCTTTTATCGGCAATATTATCAAACGGTCAAGTGTGTGATCAAGATTATAAATTGTAACCGAATCCTTTTTGTTATAGAAAACATATTTAAATAAACTGGAGTCTACCTCTACTAAATCATGATAAATATGGTAAGTTCCGTATGTATGCTCAAGTGTAATCTGTGCCTGCGATGACACTGCCACCGAAAAAAGAAGAACGATAATGAAATATTTCATGAGACTATAAATGAATGATTAAGTCAATAGAAGAACTCCTAATCGGACAGAAAGTTACAACATAATCAGCTCGCAGGTATTTTCTTGGTATTTTTGCATTATGCATGACGGCACACTTCATCACGAACACAATCACGATCATCACTCACATGAGCATAAAACGCGGTGGGTGGTGATCCTTACTGCGCTTACGATGATATTGGAAGTGACCTTTGGTTATTATTCAAACTCCATGGCATTGACAGCAGAAGGATGGCACATGTCCACTCACGTTTTTGCGATCGGATTGAGCTGGATCGCGTATGTCGTGATCCGTAAGTACGCCGATTCCGAGCGGCTTGCATTTGGCAAAGATAAGGTCCTGGCGCTATCAGGATTTACCAGCGCCATTATTTTACTGGTCATTGCCGTTATCATGGCTGTTGAATCCATCGAACGGCTGATCAATCCTCTGCCGATCAGATTCAGCGAAGCCATTATTGTTGCCTGCATCGGACTCGTCGTGAATGCCCTGAGCGCCGTCGTGCTTCATCATGGGCACGAAGAAAGCGATCACAATATCCGCGCTGCATATCTTCACGTCTTAGCTGACGGGCTGACAAGTGTTACCGCAATTATTGCCCTTACTTTAGGAATGATATATCATATTTATTCCCTCGATGCACTGAGCGGCATTATCGGATCGGTTGTGATCACCAGTTGGTCGTTCAGTCTTATCAGAGGTTCTGGCAAAACATTGATCGAATTCCAAAGGAAATGAGTCCGGTGATTGCGGTCTCATTCACTTCAGAATGAATGCTTTTAAATTTTCAAAGAGCACATATTCCACGTGCTCACGGTTAAGTGCTGCGCGAAATAGATAGCAGTTTATTGTTTTAGGAAATTATCGGCAGGTCGCCGAGAGTTAATTGATAGGTTGGCAGTCTATTACTGAGAAGTAGCTTGGAAGTTTGTGGCTGTCACATTGTATGTCGGTGCCCCTCCATACGCCCAAAAATCCATACTCCAATACGCCCATTATATCTGCTCAGAAAAGACATGATGTTCGTATTCTCAAATACAAATATACGAAGAAAAAAGTGCTTTCACCTCAAAAGCATTTCTAAAATATCAAATTATTTTATACTTTGGCGAATTCAGCCCAAAATAGGCACATTTTTCTTTAAATC